>CANEEJ010000034.1 GCA_947426525.1 uncultured Clostridium sp.
CTAATACTTCTTTATAGGTTGCCTTTTTTGTTTCTTCGCTTGCTATATTGGCTTTTGTTAGTAATCCATTATTTCCTGTTAGCATAGCTATACTTATTCCTGCTAAAATTAGTAAAACTATTATTGTGATTACTAAGGCTATTAGTGTGATACCTTTATTCTTTGTCATCTTTCTTTTCCTCCGTTTTCTTCTGTTTCTAATGAAAATTTTATCAACGGAAGAAGAATTATGTCTATATGTTTACAGTTGTAATATTATTTTAAATGTGTTTTGTTCAAAAATGAGACAGTTAAGGTCTGTCCCTAACTGTCTCATTTTAGTTACTGTATTATTAGATAAGAGGAATTTAATGGTTTCGTTATTGCACTTGGTTCTATTACTAATTTAGGTATGATGTATGCTTCCATTGAACTATTTGAAGAAAGTACACTTTTCATATCACCCGAAATAGGAGATGCCCTATTATTATATATCATCCATATATAATAATTACTACCTATTTCATATGATTTTATAGTATTAATATCATCACTTGTCCAACCAAATAATGTGGCTGTCACTTTTCCTTCTGTTCCAAAGTTAGTACTTATATAATTTTCTACGTCTTTTCCTCCTAGACTTACATAAGTTCCACATGTTCCTGTTGGTTTCGCTAAATATTTTCCATTGTCATCCTTTTTATAAATTATAAACTCATACTCCTTATATTTCAATGTTTGTCCAAGTCCTTCTGTTAATTCCCATATAGCATAATAGGTTACATTTTCTTCTACTTGTATGGTTGTCCCTACTGGAATGATATCGCTTTCATTGTTTGTACTTTTCATTTTGCTCCAACCACGAAATGTAAATCCATTTCGTGTATAGTTATTTTCCCTTAATGTTATGCTATCGCCTTTTTTGCAATTGGTATGGCTTTCTATTGTTCCACTCGTTACCCCATTTAGATTATAATCTATGGTATATATTCTCATTTTCCATTGTGCATATAATGTTATGTTTTTATCTATGCTTATTGCATCTTCATCTTTGTAATCTACTCCGTCTTCATCTTTCCATCCTATAAAATCGTATTCGGCTTTCGTAAATGCATTTTGTGGCAAATTTACTATTGTATTTCTTTTTATTGTTGTTGCAGGCATTACGCCTTCTCCTCCATTAGCATCATACGTTATTGTACAATTTTCTCCTATTTTCTGAAAACTATTTTGTCTTATTTGAGCTAGATTATTTTCATTATCTACATCTACGTAAATTTCATATCCATCTTTTGTTTCTATTTTTAATTGCGTATTTAAGTGTACATTCTCTCCTGTTTGTTCTTTGTCATCTTTGTCATACATAAATGTAGCTAAAACCCAATCTTTTTCATCTATTTTCGATTTTATACTTACAATAAAGCTTTCTTTTTTTGCTTTTTCTATTCTTTCTGCTCGTTCTTCTGTTATTATATAATAAATTTCTTCTTCATATTCAGCTTTTTTATTTCTTTCCTTTGCTTCTTCTCCTTTTGATAAAATTCCACTTTGCCCTGCTAACATGAAAATAGATGTTCCTGCTAGTATTAGTAAAATAATAATCGTGATAACTAAAGCTATTAGCGTAATACCTTTGGGTTGCTCCCATATTTTCTTCATCTTTTGAATTCCTCCAACTTAATTTTATTAATTCTATTTGGCAATTCATTTATTTTATATCTTTATATTGTTTGTTTTTTACATATAAGAAAATACTTATCATCATTCCTGTAAGAATTGTTACTATAAATGCAATGCTTATTCCTGCTTTTGGCAATGAACTTGCTTTTGTCGTTGTTGTGTCTTTCCCTCCTACATTGTTATTTCCATTATTGTTTGGTCCTTTATTTTCATTTTTTCCTTCCTCTTTTAGTTTTATTTCAAAAGTCACAGTCTTTGAATTTCCTACTTTGTCATAAACTGTTAATGTGTATTTACCATTTTCTTTTATCTTTTGTCCTCTTGTATATCCATCAACTTCTTTACCATCTTTAGTTAAGACAATTCTAGCAACACCAGATTCGTTATCTTCTATGATTGGTGTTACAGCTTCTTCATAAAGTTCATTATTTTCTACTCCTTTAATAGTTGGAGCTGTTTTATCAATTAAAATTTCTAGAGTATCTTGGCATAAAATATTATCATGGACATCATAAATCCTTAATACATAGCTTCCTTTCTTTTCTGCTATAAAAGTATATACGTTAGATTTATTCTCTAATTCTTTATCATTTATCGTTACTTTTTTTATTCCTTCTTTATTGGTTATTGTTATTTTTATAACTTGATTATCTGCTGTATATTCTTTTTCTACTCCTTCGATTTTTAACCATTCTGTTACTTCTTCAATTCCTTCTACAATCTCAAATTCTATGCTTGTTGTATTTCCTACTTTGTCTGTTACTTCTAATTTGTATTTTCCTTTTCCTTGGATTTTATCTCCATTTGTATACGCAATTTCTTGCTCATCTTTTGTTAATTTAATTGTATCAATTCCTGAGCCTGCTTCATTATCTTTTATAATTGGTGTAACTTCTTTTGTATAAACTTGATTATTGCTTACTTTTTCAATAATAGGCGCTATTTTATCTATATTAGTGATTGTTATTTGTTTTGTTGTACTCTTACCTTCTTTATTAGTTGCCACAACTTTATAGGTTCCATTGCTTTTAATAAGGATTTGTGATTTTCCTTCTGTTATTGTTAGGTCTTTTTGATTCATTTTTAAACTGGTTATTTCTACTATATCTGTTACTGATATTTCTACAAGAATATCGTCTTTTGTCCAATCCTTACTATCTGGCATATTAATTCGTATGAAGGGTTTACTTACTACATTGTATTGTTTTCCATCAAGCTCTATAGTTTCAGGAATTTCTTCTATTCCTTCTGGCTTTTCTATAATGGAAACAGTTCCATCTTCTGAATTAATTTGGTAAACAATTTTAGTAGTATCATCCCTACGCCCCACTATCAAACCTGAATTGTTTGGAAGTGCATTAGTGGCTATCTTTGTGTCCTTTGAAACAATAATTTGTTCTAAAGAATTACAATCTGCAAATGCATAATCTCCTATTGTTGTTACCGTTTTTGGTAAATTAATCTCTTTTAAGCTAGTACATCCTTTATAGGTTCCCTCTTTTATTTCTGTTACTAAGTCTGTCAAAATAACGTCCGTTAGTGATGTACAATTTTGAAATGCATATTTTCCTACTGTTGTTAAATGATTACTACTACCATATCCTATTCCTTCTAATTTTATACAATTTGCAAATGCATATTCTCCTATTGTTGTTACTGTTTTTAGTAAATTAAATCCTTCTAAATTACTACAACCCTTAAAGGCATTGTTTCCTATTTCTGTTATTCCTTCTGCAACACTTGTTTGACTAATCTCTACTAAACTAGTACATCCTTCATAAGTTCCTTCTTTTATTTCTGTTACTGTGTCTGGTAAAATTGCCTCTCTTAGTGATGTACAATTTTGAAATGCATATTTTCCTACTGTTATTAAATGATTACTACTACCATATCTTATTCCTTCCAATTGTGTACAATCTGCAAATGCATATTCTCCTATGGTTGCTACCGTTTCTGGTAAATTAAATCCTTCTAAATTACTACAACCCTTAAAGGCATTGTTTCCTATTTCTGTTATTCCTTCTGCAACACTTGTTTGACTAATCTCTACTAAACTAGTACATCCTTCATAAGTTCCTTCTTTTATTTCTGTTACTGTGTCTGGTAAAATTGCCTCTCTTAGTGATGTACAATTTTGAAATGCATATTTTCCTACTGTTATTAAATGATTACTACTACCATATCTTATTCCTTCCAATTGTGTACAATCTGCAAATGCATATTCTCCTATGGTTGCTACCGTTTCTGGTAAATTAAATCCTTCTAAATTACTACAACCCTTAAAAGCATTGTTTCCTATTTCTGTTATTGTATCTGGTATCTCAATATTTTTTAATTGCTTACAATTTTCAAAAGCATTATCTTTTATTTTGGTTACTGTATATGTTTCGCCTGCTATTGGCACAGTTGCAGAAATAGAAATTGTTTCGCCATTATCACCAACACTTTCAACCTGTGCATACTTCTTTCCATAGTCTAATGTGGTATATCTTAATCCTCCACCTGCTGACGTATCTGCTGTTTTATTTTCAATATTTCCTGCCATTGTACTTATTGTTGTTACTTCTTGCTCTTGTTTTTCCGTTACAAATGTAATAATCGCTACTACTATTGCCAATATTAAAAAACTTAATACTGTTATTTTTAAAAATTTCTTTGTCTTTTTCATATTTTACTTTATCCTCTCCAATTATACTATATTTCAATTATACATTTCGCCTAATTGTTTATCAAGTAGTGTTCAGTTTTTTACATAAAATTAATATTTTTGTAATATTTCTGTAATTTAGCAAAAATGAGACAGTTGGGGACAGACCTTAACTGTCTCATTTTTGCGTAAAATACTATTTCTTTCTGGCAAAGAAGCGGATTTATGTTAAAAAGCAAAAGGACTTATCCAATTGCTTTCATTGATAATTTTTTATTTCACATACTAATCTTCACAAGATTAATTGTTTTTTATTTTATAGTTTCCTTCTGATACCTTTTCTAGCTTGACGCTAGCTTTTAAACAAACTATCGGGCGGAACCCTGTATTTGAATGGAAACAGTAGCTGTATAAAAGATCCCCATTACTGGTTACAACATGCAAGATACAATTGCTATTACTACTACCAAAAGTATACATGGATACAACCCACATAGAATTCGCCTTTTCAGTACTATTTATTACATATAAACTATCATTCTTATTTAGCATTTTTGCACAGTCAGTTTCCAAAGTAGTACCGCCATTTTTACTCACATAATATGCTCCATTATTAACTTTTGCTACATAATTTACTTTGTATTTTTCAGCATAAGATGCCATTAGCATTTCTATAGTCGGTCCACCCACAGCATAGTCTGCGTCACTACCAGAAAAGCCTTCCCACCTCGTTGTATCCAACATATAAGCCATAGCTCTACCTTTCTGTTCAGTATTTGAAAATCCTTTTGAAAAATAATCATTACTTAACGCTTTGATTCTTTCATCTTTTATATCATCTGTTCCTGTATAATCCACCAGCATTCCCATCTTGTTAGAGTACATGCTCTCAGCAAAAGCCACACCATATCCCGTACTTCCACTAATCAACGGAGTCCCACCTCTTCCTGTAGGAACATAGTCATATGCTATATAGTCATCTGCTATCAGATAAATATTATTATTATCTGCATAAAATATTTTCCAATTTTTTACTGCCTCATTATAATTTTTGCCAGCAATCGTCTTTGTTGAATAATTAGAAACAATTGCGCCATAGAAATCACTTGGGTTCTTCTTTACAGTATCGGCTGTAATCGGCTTCTTTTTCCATATAGCATATAATGTAACATTATTTTCTGTTGTAATATTTGCTAAATCTGCATAATCATCTCCCGTTCCATCTGCTTTGGTATTCCATTTTTCAAAATCATATCCTTCTTTTTGAAAACTGTTTGCTGTCAATTTGATATTGTCTCCTTTTGTTACCTTTTTAGTTTCCATCGTCCCTGTTCCACCATTTGCATCAAATGTTATAGTTGCTACATTATAACTCCATATCGCATATAAAGTTACATTTCTGTCTATTTGATATATAACGCTCTCTTCCATATACTTTTCACCATTTCCGTCTTTATCCTCACACCAACCTGTAAAAATATAATCCGCTTTAGTAAAGCTATTCTTTTCTAACTTTTTATTAAATCCTTTTCTTACTTCTACTGTTTTTGTTTCTCCTATTCCTCCATTTGAATGATACGTTATTGTATATTTCTCTCCTGGTGTTTTATTGGTTTCTACTATTTTTGCTGTCTCTTTTTCATTATCTACTTCAATAACAAATTCATAGCCTTCTTTGCTTTCTACGATTAGATATTCTACTGTCTCACCATCTTGTTTTTCTCTACTTGTCTTTGCTACCCAGTCTTTTTCGTTTATTTTCTTTTCTAGGCTTACTATCATTGGCTCTGTTTTGGTTTCTACGGTTCTTTCTGTTACCTCTTCCATTATGATTAAGTTTAGTTCTTCTTTGTATTGAGCTATATTGTGCTGTTCTTTAGCACTATTGGCTTTTCCGAAGTAGCCCATTTTCTCCTGTTAAGGTGGCAATACTTATTCCTGCTAAGATTAGTAAAATAATGATTGTGATTACTAAGGCAATTAATGTGATGGCTTTTTCTTTTTTCATTTGTTTTTCTTCTCCTTTAATATTATAAACGATGTTTTTTCTTTATTATATTTTTTTGCCCTTTTTATCACAATAATTTTAATGGTTTTTACTGTCATCTTTTTAACATAATTCCGCTTCTTTACTAAAAAGAAATAGTATTTTGCGCAAAAATGAGACAGTTAAGGTCTGTCCCCAACTGTCTCATTTAATTATAATACATATTTTTTGATTAAAACAATTCCACCTGCAACGGTTACTAAGATAATTAATCCTAATGTGAAGTAAATTCTCACTTGTCCTGTTGATACTGATAACATTACTGGTGCATCATCAATGTCGTCTTCTCCTGGCTTTTGGTTGTCTGGTGTTGAGTCGATATCTGGTACGCCATATTCGTTATAGTCTTCTGATATTTCTGCTGTATTGGTTTTTAGTCCCATGTTGTTTTCATTATTAATCCAAGTAAGTAGTACTTCTACATCTGCATATTCTCCTGGTTGTAATAATGTGTTTTCTAGTAATCTTGTAGAAATTACATTGTTTCCTTCGTCTGTCCATCCTGGATTGTCTTCTGCTACAAATTTTAATCCTTCTGGTATATAATCTGTTACTTCTTTTGCGTATCCTGCAATTTCACCTTGATTATAAACACGGATAGAATATCTAAATTTAACAGTTACTTGATTAATTTTTTTTCTGTGTAATTCTACTTTTACAACATCTTCTGGGTCATCCCATGGATCATGCCCTGTTTGTGTTACTGTTTCTTGACCGTTTTCAATAACAATTGCTTGTGTTACCCATTTTCTTAAAGCTAAGTCAAAGATTTTTACTACTAATTTTTCATAATCGTCATCATCTTCTTGATGGTCATTATATCCTGGTAAGTCTTTGTCTTCTGGAAGTTTTACATTATCTTCACTAGAGTCTCTATCATTTGCTGGCTTTTTGTCTTCGTCCAAGTATTTGGTAATGTCTGCAATGTTTGTAATGTTTTCATTCGTTTTAGGGTTTTCGCTTACTTTACACATAATTGGAACTTCTTGGTAAGATAGAATAATTCGTTTACCTTCTGGAACACTTGTTACGGTTTCGGCTTTATTAATTAAATATTTATCTGCTGATAGGTAGCTAGTTGTTACTGTTCTTCCATCTTCTGAAACAGACCATCCATATTCTTTATTGAAGTCACTATCTATATATTCTAAGTATGGTGGTAAGTGGTCTTTGATTTCAGCTGCATAACCATTGACATCTCCTTCGTTGTATACTCTTAACATATAAACTACGATGTCATTTGGTTGTACCATAACTGGTTCTTTGGTATGGGTATAAGTTGCTGTTGTAATTAATTTACCATCTTCCCCTATTGTATTTAATTTAGAAGTATCCACTTGTGGTGCTCTTATATAAGAACCATCCTCATTTTTTAGGTATTCTTCATTTTCAATTTTAGTATCTTTACTTACTGCTATAATGAATTTTCTCAATGCTAAGTCAAAAGATTGTAAAGTAATATAGTCATGGTCTTCATCGTCTTCGTGATCTGGATGCTCTTCCCAAATATCTGGATGAGAGTCTCTATCATCTACTGGTTTCCCCTCTTTATCAGCATCTTCTGTAATAGCTGCTTCATTTCGAATAATTTTTCCTGTTGTATCATCAGAAACTACTTTAAATTTTACTGCAATTTCTTTATATTTAAGGTCTTCTTCTGTTTTGCTTCCATCGTTTCTACCAAAAGCTGGTATTAAGTTGTCTTCTGATGTTTCTTTTGCTAGATAATCAGTTGAAATCTTGATGATTTTTTCTTTGTTTTCATCAAATACAAATTTTCCCCATAAATATTTTTGGTTGAATTCGACTGCTTCTTTTTCTTCTTCTGTTAAAGTAGTATCTGCTTTTAATTCTTCGCCTTCTTTTTCAGACCATATAAATTCTAACCCTTCTGGTATATCTTCTGTTATTTCTTGTGCATAACCATCTAATGTTCCTTCGTTGTAAATTCTAAAGGTGTAAGTTACAATATCTCCTTTTGCAACACTAACTGGTGGTTTATTTTCTTTATAATTAGCTGTTGTTGCTATAATATTTCCATTTTGATCTACTTTATTTAAATTGCTTACATCTACTTCAATTCTTTTTGCTACTGGATTGTCATTTACGCTGCTTACATATTTTCTTAAGGCTAGGTCAAAGTTTTCTGGTAATAATACTAATTTTTCAAAGTCATCATCATCTTGTTGTCCTTTGTAGTAATAATCTTTATCATCTAAGTCTTCTTTGTTTCCATTTCCTTTATAATTTGACATATTGTCTTTATTAACATCTGGTTTGGTTCCTGGTTCAGAGTCTCTATCTTTTCCTCTTTGCGTTGTAATAACAGTACCTTCTTCATCTACTTCTTCTGCAATCCATGCTACGTTTGTTAAGATTTTACTGTTTTTAGTATCTGGTTTTTCTGTTACGGTACATTCAATTTCTATTGTTTCTGTTCCTTTACCATCTTTTTGTAAATTTCCTGCTTCATATGCTGGTAAATTAGTTGTGTTTCCTTCTTTTCTTTTTAAAGTTAATGTATTGTTAGTTTCATTATAATTATCTAATTCAAAACTTGATTTACTATTTGTGTCTACGACTTTATCAAATCTTAATCCAGTTGGTAATTGGTCTACTACTTTAGTAGCTCTTCCTGCTTTTTCTCCTTCATTATAAATTGTCATTTTGTATGTAATTACATCTCCTGTACTAATAGTTAAAGGAGCTTTTTTGTGTTTATAAGTTGCTGTCTTATCATCTTTTATAGTAGATTCATCAACATTTGGAACCCTTGAATCATTTCCTGTTAGTTCTGTTCCATTCTTTTTTACAATGTATTTTCTTAAAGCTAAGTCAAATGGTTTTTCTTCTGGTTCTGGTTGATAAGTTAATGTTACTGTTTCTGATTTGTTTTCTTTATAAACTTCTACTAATGGTTGTTCTTGATTATTGGTAGAAGATGCCATTAATGTCATAGTAGTTTGATTATAGTTAACTGTAATATCAATTTTCAAATTGTTGATTTCACTTTTTGGAACAGAAATGTAGAAGTCTTTTCCTTCTGGAATTTCTGTTTCATCTACTAATTGATAATTATTTTCTTTTTCATTTACTTTAATATCAATAGTATATGGTGTTGGATTTTGTTTGGTAATATGAATTGGTCCAACAATACATCTATCTCCAGATACTGTACTTGTTAAAGTTTTTCTTTCTACGTTAACAGGTACTCCTGCTGCTGAACTTGCATTTGTATATTCAGATGCTTTTTGTTTTGCTGTTAATATCATATATTTATATAATACTCTTGCTTGTCGAGATCTAGCATATCCAGCATCATATTGTGGTTGCTGTCCATTTGGTGTGTAATTTGCTAAATTATCATAGTTTGTCATATTGGTTAGTTTATAAGAAAGCCATTGTGATCGATTTAACAAATCATATTTTGTTTCGTGTTCTGTTGTTTCTCGATAAGAATTTTCTGTTTTTTCTATTTTATAATAGTTTGTAAAATACCATATAACAGCTTGTTGAACTGCTTCAATATCATTTTCTGTTAATGTATAATCTTGCCTCCATAAAGACTCTGTTCTGAACTCCTCATAATCCTCATGTGTTTTAGCTAAGTTATATATTTTCTCATTAATTTTTGTTACCTCAGCAGGGTCAGATTCTCCTGGTAAATATAACATGTCTAACACTGCTAAAAGAGCATCATAACAACTAATTGTTTTTCCCCCTTCAGTAATTGTATTTTCTACTAAGGTTCTTAGTACTTCATTTTGTTGTTTGATTTCTCCTCTTTGTGTTTTCATATCATAAAAAACATCATAAGGTTTCTTTAAATTAGTCATTGCTGTATCGGAATCTGCAAAACCTACTCCTGCTTTTACACAATAAACATTATCTGTTGTGCTATAATTAGTCGCATCTGCAGATGCATATTTTACAAGATTCCAAATAACTTGGTTATCAATGGCATATCCCATGCTTGGTTCTGCCGGTGCTCCATTTGTCATAAATGGAACAACACCCATATATTGTGTAGTTGTAGTTGCATATGCAGCTGTTGGTAACGCTATGAATGCAATTAACATCATTATCATGATGACACTTATCATTATTTTTTTCAAGTTCATTTTTTTCTCTCCTTTGATTTATAATATCATCTTTCTATCTTATATTTTACGCTTTTTTTCATGGAAGTCAATAGGTCTTTTGTTATGTTTTTTTCCTTGTTTTTTGGCTTGTCTTTTTCTCCTTACGGATACATTCGATAAGCAATCCTTTTTAAAAAAAGTCCCTACATTACAATTATATTACATTTTGGCAACAAAAGCAAGGATTTTATGTTGATTATTTTTTGTTTTTCTTTTTTCCGTAGGTTTTTTAAAAAACATTCATAAAAAATTATTTTTTTTATATGATTAAATAAGAGGTGGATTATGAAAAAATTTTTATATAAATTGCTAATTGTTTTTATTTTTTTAATACAAATCTGTCCTTTATCTTTTGCTGATGATATCGAAGAAGAAACAATTGATGTAAGTAGTGAAATAGAAGTTTCTAGTCAAAGTGGTGAAATTCCTGATGTTAATTCCCGCTCTTGTGTTGTTTTAGATAGAAACTCTTCTATGATTTTATATGGAAAGAATGAAAAAAACAGAGTAAAAATGGCTTCTACTACTAAAATTATGACCGCAATGATTGTTCTGGAAAATTCTTCCCTAGATACCACAGTAGAAGTTTCTAAAAAATCAGCTGGAACAGGTGGTTCACGTTTAGGATTAAAAACAGGTGATAAAATTACGATACGAGATTTATTATATGGTTTAATGTTATGCTCTGGAAATGATGCGGCTGTTTGCTTAGCAGAAAGTGTCGCTGGTAGCATTCCCGCCTTTTCTGATTTGATGAATGCCAAAGCGCAAGAGCTTGGTCTTGTTAATTCTCATTTTGAATCTCCTCACGGATTAGATTCTGATGGGCATTACACAACTGCTTATGAATTAGCATTACTTTCTAATTATGCTTTAAAAAATCCTACTTTTTTAAATATTGTTGGAACCAAAAATTACACTATCACCATTAATGGTTATCCCAAAACACTTTCTAATACAAATGAGCTGTTAGGAAATCTAAATGGTGTATATGGCATTAAAACCGGATTTACGAATGGTGCTAATCGTTGTTTAGTAACTGCTTGTAAAAGAGGAGATATGGATATTATTTGCGTTGTACTAGGCGCTGATACTAAAAGTTTTCGAACAAAAGATAGTGTTAAATTGATTGAATATACTTTTAAAACTTACGAATATTTTAATATAAAAGATTTTGTAAACAATTATTTGGCAGATTGGAAAAATACACATCCTAATTATTTTTCAATTGATAAAGGCATTTCTCATCAACTAGATATAAAAATAAGCTCTAATTGGGATATTCCTTCTAGTATTCCTATTTCAAAAGAATTAATTCCTAATGTAGAAGCCAATATTTCTATAACACCTTATTTCAAAGCTCCTGTTGAAAAAGATGCTCCTTTAGGTAAGTTAATCGTTTCTTCCCAAAGAAATTGGATTGCTGAATTTGACTTACTTTCTAATTCTTCCATTCGAAAAAATACTGTACTAGATTACATGATACATTTTTTCAAAGGGTATCCAAAAGAATTAGAACGTTCTGTGTTTTAATTAAAAGAGGTTATTTTTATAAAATAACCTCTTAAAAAAATCATTAAACCAATAATATGATATATTATTGGTTTTAATTTTTATTTTACATTTTCTTTTATGTAGTCAACTACGTCTCCTACTGTTACTACTTTTTCTGCATCACTGTCAGGAATTTCGATATCAAATTCTTCTTCTAATGCCATAACTAATTCAACAATATCTAATGAATCAGCTCCTAAGTCATCAATAAATGATGCTTCCATTGTTACAGCTGTATCGGTAACTCCTAATTGTTCTACAATAATTCCTTTTACTTTTTCTAAAACTTCTTCTGAACTCATAACCTCCGAGTTCACCTCCTCTCAAGTTTATAAATGACTTATTTATAGTTCATTTATATTATATGTTTTTCTTTTTGTCAAGTATATTGTTAAAATATTTTTATTTTGTACGGGTGGGTCAAAAAAGTCTTATTTCTCAAATTCTTCAATCATTTTTTCTACTGCTTTATTTTCTACGAATTTTTCTGCTTGCATAAGAGTGTACTCAAATAATAATGCATCGCTACTTCCATGTGCCTTTACGACTGGTTTTTTTACTCCTAAAAACAAAGCTCCCCCATAAGATTTATAATCCATTGTTTTAGAAAATCTTTTGATAGCTGGTAAGGCAGGAATAGCAAATATTTTAGCTAATAAGTTTTTGGTAAAGCTCTCTGTTAGTGTTCTTTTTACAAATTTTCCTAATCCTTCTGTTGTTTTTAAAAATACATTTCCAGTAAACCCATCTGCTACTATAGCATCAATTTTACCTGAAAAAGCATCTCTTCCCTCTACATTTCCTACGAAATTGATATTCAGTTCTTCTGCTTTTTCTCTTAATAGTTTATAACTTTCCCTTACTAACTCATTTCCTTTTGTTTCTTCTGTTCCAATGTTTAATAATCCAATCGCTGGGCTTTCAATTCCAAATGTATTTCTTAAATAGATACTAGACATTTGTGCAAATTGTAATAAATTAATTGGCTTGCAATTGGTGTTAGAACCTGCATCAATTAACAATAATTGGCTTTTATACGCTGGTAAAATTCCTGCTAGAGCTGGTCGATCAATTCCCTTAATTCTACCTACTAATAAAGTAGCTCCTGTTAATAAAGCACCTGAATTTCCTGCTGAAATAAATACATCTCCTTCGCCCTCTTTTAACATTTTAAAGCCAACTACCATAGATGAATCTTTTTTATGCTTAATAGCAACTGTTGGTGTATCTTCCATTTCAATTGTCTCTGTTGCATTTTTAATCTTTAATCTATCTGAAATTTCTTCTATTTCTTTTCCATAAAATTCTTTTACCTTGCTTCTAATAACTTCTTCTTTTCCTACTAGAATTACTTCTGCCTTTATTTTATTAATTGCATTTACTGCACCTTTAATGTTAGCATCTGGTGCATTGTCTCCTCCCATTGCATCTAATAGTATTTTCATTTATACTCCCCCTAAGTCTTGTCTATTTCATTATATTTTTAATATCTATATTTTATTATTCTTTCTAGAAAAAAGCAAGTAATTTCTATAAAAAAATGAGACGGTTGGGGACACCTCTTAACTGTCTCATTTTTTATATGTTTAATCTACATTGTAATTTTTAGGTAGCGTTATCGCACTTTCTCCTAACACTACAGCATCTTTGTTATTGTTATTATATATCGCATACACCTTGCTATCCCCGCTACTCGTTGCTTCTATTTTTCCACTTATCATTTCTATTTTCCCATCATTTTTAATTCCTGTTAGATAAGATTTAATATATACCTCCTCTCCACTAATATAGATTTCTCCTAAAAATTGGTTTTCAATTCCATAAAAACCAGTTCCAATTGCCTGTGTGTTTCCACTCATTCTTACAATACCGTTATTATACATTAATCTATCACCAGTAATACAGCCACCGCTCATCACAAATTCTGCACCTTCTTTATTTATAATAATCGCATTACCAACTCCAAATGATTCATTCTTACTAGTAATATTGGTATTTCCTAAAATTTCGCATTTGCCTTCGTTACTTATAATATACCCATTGACAGGTCTAAAATCTAAATAGGTATTCTCAATTTTTATATTTCTCTTATTATCAACTTTAAAACCATGTATATTAGAATCTATAATATGTATTTCACCTTCATTTTCAAAATTATTATATATATTATAATAATCCATACCATTAAATTTTGTAATATTTACTATTCCATAGTTAGTTAATTCTCCAAATCCTTCTTCGATTGTATTTATATTCAGCGTATTATAATTACAAATATAATACTTAAACCTATTCATACTCTCTATATTTACCTCTCCTCGATTAATTAAAGAGCCTTCTGCAAATCTCCTATTCGTAGTCAGTTCTCCATTAGTAATTTTCAATTTCCCTTCATTTTCAATATCTACCAATACTTCATAATTTTCTAATTGTAGTATTATATTCTGTTCTTCTTTCACATTTGCTTTCTGACAAGTAGAAATATTTTTTAATAAAAATATTTCTGTTTCTTCATTGTTTTGAGGCACAGCATCAAATGCCGCTTGTAAAGTTTCATACTCCGTATTTCCAATTTTAGCTACATTTTTCATTTCTCCTTCATATCTTGATATTTCTCTTGTTTCATAATCTACTTTATAATAATCCTCATTATAATATACAATAACATAATCTGGATAGCATAATTGATAATCTACTTCTGCCTTTTCATCTGTTTTCTGTAATTCGCTTAAAAATATATCTTCCTCACCATTATAACCTTCTACAATCCATTCCATATTATCAACACTTAAAGCCATTCTTATTATTTCCATATCTTGATTATATTTTGTCTCACTCTTTGCCTTTGTTGCTTTAGCTAGCATTCCATTGTTTCCTGTTAACGTTGCTATCGATACTCCTGCCAAAATTAATAAAATAATGATAGTAACAACTAATGCAATTAATGTAATCCCTTGTATCTTCTGCTTTTCTTGGTTCATTCTTTGTTCCTCCTTCGTATTTTCTAGTAGTATTGTATCTTTCCTTTTTCATTTATTCAATAGTATTATTCGATTTTATGTCATTTTTATAATAGCAATTAGATATATCATGTGAGATAAAAAAACAAAAATGAGACAGTTAAGACCTGTCCCCCTTGTCTCAAAAAAATATCGCAAAAAGGATATTTCCTAATTGCGATATTTTTTATATTGCATTTATTTTTTGTTAATCATTAAGCTAAGATATCTGCAACAACACCTGAACCAACTGTTCTACCACCTTCACGAATAGCGAATCTTAATCCTTTTTCGATAGCGATAGGTGTAATTAATTCGATTGTCATTGATACGTTATCTCCTGGCATAACCATTTCTGTTCCAGCTGCTAATTCGATAACACCTGTAACGTCTGTTGTTCTGAAGTAGAATTGTGGTCTGTATCCGTTGAAGAATGGTGTATGTCTTCCACCTTCTTCTTTTGTTAATACATAAACTTCAGAAGTGAATTTTGTGTGTGGATTGATTGTTCCTGGTTTTGCAAGAACTTGACCTCTTTCGATTTCTTTTCTATCAACACCACGTAGTAATGCTCCGATATTATCTCCAGCTTCTGCTTGGTCTAATAATTTTCTGAACATTTCAACACCTGTGATAACTGTTTTCTTTCTTTCATCTGATAATCCGATGATTTCAACTTCGTCAGAAACTTTAACAATTCCTCTTTCTACTCTACCTGTTGCAACTGTTCCACGTCCTGTGATTGTGAATACGTCTTCAACTGGCATTAAGAATGGTTGGTCTACTGGTCTTTCTGGTGTTGGGATGTAACTGTCGATTGCATCCATTAATTCTTTCATTGGTTTGTATACTTCGTCATCAGCGTTTGTTGATGAGCTTTCTAATACTTGTAATGAAGATCCTTTTACGATTGGAATATCATCTCCTGGGAAATCATATTCAGAAAGTAAGTCTCTTACTTCCATTTCAACTAATTCTAATAATTCTGGATCGTCAACCATATCACATTTATTTAAGTAAACAACGATGTATTTAACACCTACTTGTCTAGCTAATAAGATGTGTTCTCTTGTTTGTGGCATAGGTCCATCAGCTGCTGATACTACTAATACAGCACCATCCATTTGAGCAGCACCTGTAATCATGTTTTTAACATAGTCAGCGTGTCCTGGACAGTCAACGTGAGCATAGTGTCTGTTGTCTGTTTCATATTCAACGTGAGCTGTATTAATTGTGATTCCTCTTGCTTTTTCTTCTGGAGCACCGTCGATTTGATCGTATGCTTCATATTGTGCTTTTCCTAATAATGATAAGTATTTTGTAATAGCTGCTGTTGTTGTTGTTTTTCCGTGGTCTACGTGACCGATTGTACCAATGTTAA
>CANEEJ010000035.1 GCA_947426525.1 uncultured Clostridium sp.
ACAAAGAAAAAGTTGAAAAATGGATTAAAAATGGTGCAAAACCAACAGACACAGTTAAAGCTTTAATCGAAAAAGCATAAGCTTTTGATTTGTTTTAGAAAAGAGGAATACAATCATGAAAGATATCTTAGAAACGATTATTTTAAACTTAGTAGATAATAAAGAAGCTGTTGAAATAAAACAGATTGATGGAGAAAAATCAATTGTTTTTGAAGTAAAAGTTGCAGATGGAGATATGGGAAAAATAATAGGAAGACAAGGAAGACTTGCTAAATCTATTAGAACGGTAATGAAGTCAGTAGCTGCAAAAGAACAAAAAAGAGTTTCCGTTGAATTTATTGGATAATTGGAGTTTATAAATATGACAAAATATCTTGAAATCGGTCAAATTGTTAATACCTTTGGGATTAAAGGGATGGTAAAAATCAAACCTTTTACTGATGATATTAACCGATTTGACAAATTAGAAACCATATATATCGAAAGCAAGAATGTAAAAAAAGAATATGAAATCGAAGAAGTAAAATATCATAAAAATATGGTATTAATGAAACTAAAAGGTATTGATACACCAGAAGAAGCTGACAAATTACGTCAAAGTTACTTGTTGGTGGATCGAAGCAAAGAAGAACCATTAGAAGAAGGAGTTTACTATATTGTAGACTTGTTAGGTTTAGAGGCATATACCGATGAAGGACAATTACTAGGAAAAGTAGATGATATCTTTAATACAGGAAGCAACGATATCTATGTAATTAAAAATGAATTAGGAAAGCAAATTCTTTTACCAGGTTTGCCAGAAGTTTTAAAACAGGTAGATTTGGAAAAAGGAAGAATAACCTTTCATTTAATACCAGGTTTAATGGAATAACAGATGGAGGAAAAAATGAAATTTGATGTTTTAACGCTTTTTCCTGAAATGTTTGAACCACTTAAAACAAGTGTGATTGGAAGAGCGGTAGAAAAAGATTTAATTGACATTAATGTAATTAACATTAGAGATTTTTCACAAGATAAACATAAAAAAGTAGATGATACTCCATATGGTGGTGGTGCAGGAATGGTAATGAAGCCAGATGTAGTTTATCGAGCTTATCAGTCAATCAAAGCTGATAATGCAAAGGTTATTTATCTATCACCACAAGGAAAACCATTAAATCAACAAATGGTAGAAAATTTAAGCAAAGAAAACCATTTAATCTTACTTTGTGGACACTACGAAGGAATTGACCAAAGAGTGTTAGACAAAATTGTGGATGAAGAAGTATCGATTGGAGATTATGTATTAACAGGGGGAGAAATTCCTGCTATGGTGTTAATTGATAGTGTTAGTCGATATGTAGAAGGTGTGTTAAAACAAGATTCTATTCAAGAAGAAAGTTTTTCAAATGGACTACTAGAATACCCACAATATACAAGACCAGAAATATTTGAAGGAGAACCAGTTCCTGAAGTATTATTATCCGGTCATCACAAAAACATAGATAAATGGCGAAAAGAAAAATCAGTCGAAATCACCAAAAAGAAAAGACCTGATTTATTAGAAAAAAATTAGTAAATGAAGTGCTAGTAAAAGCACCGCTCGCGAATGGAAAGAAGGAGGAAATTCGAAAATGGATATTATAAAATCTATTGAACATGAACAATTAAAAAACAAAATACCAGAATTAAAAGTTGGTAATACTGTTAAAGTACACGTAAGAATCAAAGAAGGAAATAAAGAAAGAATCCAAGTATTTGAAGGAATTATCATCAAAGTACAAGGTGGAGGAGTTAACAAAACATTCACAGTTAGAAAGATTTCTTACGGTGTAGGTGTTGAAAAAACATTCTTAGTACACTCACCATTAGTTGAAAAAGTAGAATTAGTAAGAGTAGGTAAAGCAAGAAGAGCTAGATTATTCTACTTAAGAGACAGAGTTGGTAAAGCTGCTAAGACAAAAGAAAAAATAGGAGCTAGAATTGAAAACAGAGAAATTGTTATCAAAGAAGACTTAGTAGAAGAACCAGTAGCTGAAGAAGTAGCTGTAGAAGCTGCTCCAGAAGAAGCACCAGCAGTTGAAACACAAGAAGTTGCAGTTCAAGAAACAGTAGATACTGTAACAGAAGAAGCTGTTGAAGAAGTAAAAGAATAAGAATAAGAAATTTTGCCATTAGGGACGGACCTTTTTGGCAATTTTTTTTGTTACGATAGTACAAAGATATAGACATAATTCTTTATCCATTGATAAAATCTTAATTAGAAAAACAGAAGAAAATGGAGGAGAAAATATGTTAAAAAGCAAAGGGATTACACTAATTGCTTTAGTTATTACAATCATTATATTATTAATCTTAGCAGGAATAAGTATAGCCATGTTAACAGGAAGCAATGGCCTATTAACCAAGGCTTTAAAAGCAAAAGAAGAGCATTTAATAAATGGATACAAAGAAGAATTAAATCTAATCATAATGGAAGAATTAGCAGAAAGAACCACAGAAACCAAAAAGGAACCAATGATAGAAAGTTTAGAAAAGAAAATAAATGAAAAAGATTGGGTAGCAAACACAAGTAAAGAAAAACAAGATGGTGATACAGTAGAATATCTAATTGTAGAAAGCAAAGAAGGCTATGAATTTATCATAGAAGTAGATAATGAAAAAGAAACTGCAAAAATAATAGAAACGAATAAAACACCAGGACAAAAATACACCATAACTTATCATCCAAATGGAGGAACAGGAGAAGCAAAACTAGTAGAAGTAAGAAGTGGATTTTCTAAAATATTAGAAGAAAATACTTTTACTAGAAAAGATTATCTATTTGCAGGATGGTGTGAAAAACAAGAACCAGATGGAACGGCAACTATATATTTAGAAGGAAGTAAATACCAACCAACAGGAGATGTAACTTTATATGCAATATGGACGCATAATGTAGCAACTATAACTTTTAACAATAATACAGGAACAGGGACGATGGACAGCAGAGAAGTAGTAAAAGGAAAAGAAACAACTTTACCAGTAAATAGCTTTACAAAGAGTGGTTATGAATTTGAAAAATGGAATACCAAAGCAGATGGAACAGGAACTGATTATCAGGAAAAAATTACAATAAATGAAAATACCACATTGTATGCACAATGGAAAAAGATGTCAGTAGAAAGTGCCATTAAGAAACAAGAAATATTTGAAGAAAACACACCAATATTAGATGGAAATGGAAACCAAGTAGTAATTCCAGAAGGATTTAAAATAGCAACTGATTCAGCAAAAGATGTAACAGGTGGAATTGTAATAGAAGATGCCACAGGAAATCAATTTGTATGGATACCGGTTGGAACAGTTTATACCAATAAGGAGCAAACACAAAGTAAAACAATAGAACTAAACAGATATACATTTGCAAGTGATGGAAAATATACGAAACAAGGAACAAATACAATAGATAGCAGTTATCAAGAATTAGCTACTTCAACGAAAGGAAATACAATAGCAATTGATATCGAGAAATTCAAGACAAATGCAAACATAAATCATGGTTATTATATAGGAAGATATGAAGCAGGAGATTCAACAGCCACTAACGAAAGAACTAGTTCTTCTAGTAAAACTACAGCTATGGTTTGTAAAGAAGACCAATATGTATACAATTTTATAACACAACCACAGGCTGCAACATTAGTTAGAGGAATGTATACCAATAAAAAATTCACAAGTGATTTAGTAAATAGTTATGCTTGGGATACAGCGATTGTGTTTATCCAAGAATTTTCGGGAGACGTAGATTACTCGAAACAAATTCGATTACAAAGTACGCTATTCAAAACAGGAAAAGTAACAGATGGAACAAACAAAGATGTAAGATGTAATATTTATGATATGGCAGGAAATTGTTATGAATGGACAACAGAAACCAGCACTGGCAGCTATGATCCGTGTGTCTACAGAGGAGGCGATTACAGCAACAGTCAACGCTGTACAAGTAGCCGCTATTTCGGTAATACGTCGTCTGCTTCCAGCAAGACCATTTCTTTTCGTATCCTACTTTATTTGTGAAACTAAACTCTATGAAAACCGAAACTACGAAATATAGGGAAAGTAGTTTTAAAAGTATAAAATTGAATAGTAAGAGATAAACGAAAAGAAATATTGAACCTCAAGCACAATCCTATAGAATTAGGATAATGCTTGGGGTTATTGCTTTTACATTCAATCTCTCAATATTAATTTTAGAAGTTCATTTTTTAATATTGTCTCTTTATCATCACTTAATTTAGTCAGGGGCAATCTAGGAACGCCAAAGTCATAACTCATTTGATTTAAAGCATATTTGACAGGAATTGGATTTACTTCACTAAATAAAGCTTTTATAAGAGGAATAGCATCTAGTTGCATTTTAGCAGCCATAGTAACATTACCATCTAAAAAGCTTTGAACCATATTGTGAGTATATTCTGGCATAATATTAGATAAAACGGATATCACACCAATTCCACCCAAAGAAAGAACAGGCAAAACTTGGTCATCATTCCCAGAATAAATAGAAAAATTTTCACCACATAAATGAGATATTTCTGCTACCTGTGACAAATTACCACTTGCTTCTTTGATAGCTACAATATTTTCAATTTTGGAAAGTTCAAAGCAAGTTTGTGGTTCTATATTAACACCAGTTCTACTAGGTACATTATAAAGAATAATTGGCAGAGTTACATTTTTAGCAATCTCTTGATAATGTTTAATTAATCCATTTTGTGTGCATTTATTATAATAAGGAGTAACAATTAAAAGTCCATCTACACCTAAATTTTCTAGTTTTTTAGAAAATTCAATAACTTGTTTGGTATTATTTCCACCAGAACCTGCAATAATAGGAACCCTACCTTGAGACGTTTTTATTGCACATTCAATGGTTGCTATCTTTTCTTCTGTTGTCATAGTAGAAGCCTCTCCTGTTGTTCCGCAAACAATAAGAGCATCTACTTTATTTTGAATTTGATTTTCTATTAACCTTTCAAACTCTTTAAAATTGACACCATTGGTGTTAAAGGGTGTACAAATAGCTGTTCCACAGCCTTGAAATAAAATCTTTTTCATAACCAAATCACTCCTGTGAAAAATATGTAATAATAAATTTTAGATAGTAACAGTATATTAAAAAAAAATAAAAAAATTCAAAAAAGGTATTGACAAAAAATAAAATAAAAGATAAAATGAGAACAACAAAAACGAACAACAATTCGAAGAACGAAAATTTGATAAAATAAAAACAAGGAGTGATAAAAAATGAATCTAGTAAGAAACAAAACAAAGGTAAATATAGCTATAAATAGCACAATAGAAAGACATCCAGTACCAGTTTTAGGGATTGACTACAAAGTGAAAATTGTTTACAAAAATACTAAAATTACCGAACTAGATGTTGAAAATAAAACCATAAAAATATCACTTCCTAATCGTTATAAAAAAATGAATAACAAAGAAATATTAGACTTGGCAATTGATAAAATGTACGAACAAATAGCAAAAGTAGAAATTGAAAGAGCAATGGAAAAAACAAGAATTATGTTAGGATTTGCTCCAGAAGAATATGAAATAAAGAAAATGAAAACATTGGGAAAATGCGAAGGCAAAAAAATAACAATCCATCCAGAAGTTGTTAAATATAATCGTAAAGTAATTGATTATATTATTCTACATCAATACTGCCATTTAAAACATAAAAACCATACCAAAGCATTTTTTACTATGCTAGAAAAGTGTTTACCAGATTATAAAAAATGTGAGGAAATACTATTAAACCTATAAAATAACGAATAGAAAAATTTTCAAGTTTTAGAAAGAGCTGAAAATTTTTTCTTTTTCTTAAAAAACTCGACAAAGAATAAAAAAAGTGATATACTAAGGCTATATTGGGGTATCGCCAAGCGGTAAGGCATCGGACTCTGACTCCGACATTCCTAGGTTCGAATCCTAGTACCCCAGCCAACCTTAAAAATCAAGGAGGGAACAAATGAAAAAGGAAAAAGGAATTACACTTATATCTTTAGTAGTCACAATCATTATATTATCCATATTAGCATCAATAGCGACTTATAGTGGTGTTAGTGTGATTAAATCATCTAAACTAACAACATTTACAGCAGAACTTAAAATAATGCAAGCACAAGTAAATGAAATTTACCAAGATAAAGACACAAGCAAAGTATATGGAGAAGAAATTACTGGGGAGATTAAGACACGAGCCGATAGTATATTTACAGCTAGTGCGTCAGGAATTACATCACAAGAAGGGTATCGATACTGGAGTGAGGCAACGCTAAAAAGTTTAGGAATAGAAGGAGTAGAAAGAGCCTTTTTTGTTAATTTGGAAAAAAGAACTATAGTAAGTTACGAAGGACTTAAATATGAAGGGAAAACATATTATACTTTAGAGCAGTTACCAGGTGGTATGTATAATGTAGAATACGAAGAACCATCAGCACCATTACCAACTTTTGATGTAAATGTTCAAAAGATGGGAAATAGCCAATGGAGAATTACGATTTCTAATATTCAGTATGAAGGTAATATTAGTAAATGGCAAATTCAATATCATTTAGAAGGAAAAGAAACTTGGAATACAACACAAGACTTAAGTTTTGTAGTAACTGAAGTAGGAAATTATCATGTACAAATTATGAATGGTTCTGTTGTTTCACAAGAACGAACTATTCAAGTGGAAACATAATGCTTTTAAGACAAAAACCTTTACTTTTAAAGGTTTTTGTTGTATAATAACCATATTAAAAAATAAAAGAGGAGAGATTTTTCATGCAAGAAAACAAAAATCAAAACAATGAAGTAGAAGAGTTAGACATCAATCATTTGATGCAAATTAGAAGAGATAAATTAGCAGAATTGCAGGAACAAGGAAAAGACCCTTATGAAATAACAAAATTTAATAGAACCAATACAGCAGGAGAAATCAAAGCCAATTATGAAGAATTCGAACAAAAAGATGTAACAGTAGCAGGAAGAATTATAGCGAAAAGAATTATGGGAAAAGCATCATTTTGTACTATTCAAGATAGTGACGAAAAAATCCAAAGTTATGTAAGTATCAATGACTTAGGAGAAGAAAGTTACAAAGCATTTAAAACATGGGATATTGGAGACATCATTGGAATTACTGGTTTTGTATTTAAAACAAGAACAGAAGAAATTTCAATTCATGCCAAAGAAGTAACCTTATTATCAAAATCTTTAAGACCATTACCAGAAAAATTCCATGGATTAAAAGATGTTGATTTGCGTTACCGCCAAAGATATGTAGACTTAATCATGAATCCAGAAGTAAAGAAAACTTTTGAAATGAGAAGCAAAATTATTACAGAAATTAGAAGAATATTAGACGAAAAAGGATATTTAGAAGTAGACACACCAATGTTAAATACCATATCAGGTGGAGCTACTGCTAAACCATTTATTACACATCATAATGCATTAAATATTGATATGTATTTAAGAATTGCTACAGAATTAAATTTAAAAAGATTAATTGTTGGTGGTTATGACAAAGTATATGAAATGGGAAGAATTTTTAGAAACGAAGGGATGGACATTCGTCACAACCCAGAATTTACTACTATTGAATTATATGAAGCATATGCAGATTACCACGATATGATGGATATGGTAGAAGAACTATTTTCAAAATGTGCTATAAAAGTAAAAGGAACAACAAAAGTAAACTACCAAGGTCAGGAAATTGATTTAACACCAGGATGGAAAAGAATTAGTATGATTGACTCTATTAAAGAGGCTTGTGGAGTAGACTTTAACCAAATTCAAACAGACGAAGAAGCAGTAGCATTAGCAAAAGAAAGAAACATAGAAATTCCAGATAAAACAAAAGAAACAAGAGGGGATGTTATTAGCTTATTCTTTGATGAATATGTAGAAAAAACATTAGTGCAACCAACATTTATTTATGATTATCCAATTGAAATATCACCATTAGCAAAGAAAAAGAAAGAAGACCCTAGATTGACAGAGAGATTTGAAGTGTTTATTGGTGGACGTGAATATGGAAATGCTTTCTCAGAATTAAATGATCCAATTGACCAATATGAAAGATTTAAAAAGCAAGTGGAAGCAAGAGAAGCAGGAGACGAAGAAGCAGGAATGATGGATGAAGATTTCATCCAAGCACTAGAGATTGGTATGCCTCCAACAGGTGGATTAGGAATTGGAATAGATAGATTAATTATGTTGTTAACAGATAGTGCATCAATTCGCGATGTATTGTTATTCCCAACGATGAAACCACTAAATTAATTTTTTAGAGTGTTGAAAAAAGGAGAGACTAGCAAGGTAAGATAAAATTTATAATCCCCAGTTACAAAATCATGTAACTGGGGAAAATTGTTTTGGAGAAAGCAAAGTAATCATTACTTGAGTGCTTCCAATTCTTCCAAAGTCATTTGGCACTTCTTTGCAGAAAAACGATTTTCTACTTCGAAAACTTGATTATTCTGATAAGAATTACCAATAATAATGACATAGGGAATGCCAAAAAGTTTTGCATCTTTAAGTTTGGTACTAAAAGAAAGCTTAGGACGGTCATCAATTACGACTTTTACTCCTTTAGAAAGTAACTGTGAGTAAAGCGTATTAGCTACTTTACATTGCTTGTCTGTATAAACAATATAGGCTGTATAAGGTGCAATGCATGCTGGCCAAACAAGACCATCCTCATTACAGTTTAATTCACAAAGTGTAGCTAAAAGTCGGCTAACTCCAATTCCGTAACATCCCATAAAATACGGGATTTTTTCACCTTTGCTATTAGCAAAAAAGCCATTCATCGATTTGGAATACCGCTGACCAAGTTGGAAAATATGCCCAAGTTCAATGCAACGCTCTAAATGGAATTCGTCCAAATTGGCATCAATGCCATAAGTGTCTTTAAGATACTGTTTAGCATTTTGCATTTGCAATAATTCTGTGTTAAAAGCTAAGGAAAAGTCATCATTTACCAAAATGGTATCTTCGCCGGAATTAGCAATACACATAAATTCTTCGGAATAATTTCCACCCATATTACCATTTAAAGCTTTAACAGGTAGAACTGGTAACCCAAGCTGTGCAAAGATTTCTAAATAAGCGGAACGCATCCTTTCATATTCTTCCTGTAAACTTTCCTGAGAAACGTGAAAAGAATAGGCGTCCATCATGGTAAACTCTTTGCTTCTTAGCAAACCGCCCCTGGAACGTATTTCATTTCGAAATTTAGCTCCAATTTGATACAGGTTAATCGGTAAATCCTTATAGGATTTTACTTTATCCCGAACAAATTCAAGAACAGCTTCTTCTGCGGTAGGAGCCATACAAAAACTTCCATTAGGCATATCGCAGCAAAACATTTGACCAGAACGATGATAGCTATCATACCTACCAGAAGCTTCCCAAAGAGATTTGGGTTGAAGGAGCGGAAAAGAAACCTCTACACAGTCATACTTTTCCAATACCTCTCGAATGATACCCTCAATGTTAGCCTGAGCTTTTACGAAAAAATTATTTTTGGCAAAAATTCCACTAGAGTATCGTTTTACTTGTCCACTTTGTTGCAAAACTTGTTGAGAAAGTGTTTCATAAGAACGCCTTTCCCGTGTTGTTGAAAAACATCCTCTCGACAATCTCATAATGATTTGTCCTCCTTATAAAATATTTGTAAACATCCATATTTTACCATATTAGCAACATAAAAACAAGACATAAACGAATAAAAATTTCAATATAAAAACTTTACTTTTACCAGTTTTTGCTATATAATAAACAAAAAGTTGTGGTCAAGTTGGGACAGGCACAACTTAGCCATTTAATCATGTAAGGAGAAGAAATATGTTTAATTTTTCATTTGATAGAAGAATCATTTATATCATAATAGCCATTATGGTATTATCAACAGTAGTGGAGTATGTTGCAAATCCAGGAGCCTTGTTTAGCTTATTAGTCAGTATTCCAGGAGTGTTAATTGCGATAACATTTCATGAATTTGCACATGGATATACAGCTTATAAATTGGGAGATAATACTGCAAAAAATGAAGGAAGGCTAAGTTTAAATCCATTAGACCATTTAGATCCAATTGGAACATTAATGTTATTATTTGCAGGATTTGGATGGGGAAAGCCAGTTCATGTTAACCCAACACAATATACTAGGAAAATTTCAATGGAAAAAGGAGAAGCTATTGTATCAGTAGCAGGACCATTAACTAATATCATTTTAGCTTTTATATTAGCATTAATCTATGGAGCATTAGCTAAATTTGCAGGAGTACAATTTTTAGCATCAACAATTGGAAATGTGACACAATTAGTTTTAGGTTCAGCAATAGCCATTAATATTGGATTAGGAGTGTTTAACTTAATCCCATTACCACCATTAGACGGCTCTAAAATCATTATGCCATTTTTACCATATAATGCAAAACAATGGTTTAGAAATAACGAAACCATATTTTATATTGTATTTGTAGTAATATGGATAACAGGCATAGCAAGTTTAATCATAGCGCCACCAATCAACTGGATAACAACTGGAATTATGAAATTAACTCAAATTATTTTTGGATTTTAAAATGAGACAGTTGGGGACAGGTCTCGAGTGTCTCATTTGAGCATAGATTTACTAATTAAAGAGGAGCAAAAATGAAAGAAGATATACTAACCATGCGGAATTGAATCAAGTTGTGACGAAACCTCTGTAGCCATTGTAAAAAATGGTAGAGAGGTTCTTTGCAATATCATAGATACCCAAATACCAATCCATGAAAAATACGGAGGAGTTGTACCAGAAATAGCTTCCAGAAATCATATAGAAGCAATTTCGAGGGTGACCAAAAAAGCATTAGAAGAAGCCAATGTAACATGGGAGGATATAACAGCTATTACGCCAACTTATGGGCCAGGATTGGTAGGGGCTTTATTAGTAGGACTTTCTTATGCCAAAGCATTATCTTATGCCAAAGGAATTCCATTAGTAGGGGTCAATCATATACAAGGACATATTGCAGCTAACTATGTTACTTACCAAGAATTACAACCGCCATTTTTATGTATTATGATGTCTGGTGGTAATACACAAATTATTCATGTAAAAGATTATACAGAATTTGAAGTATTAGGGAAAACAAGAGATGATGCCATTGGAGAGGCATTTGACAAAGTAGCAAGAGTAGTAGGACTGGGGTATCCAGGAGGGCCAAAAGTGGATAAACTTGCTAAAGAAGGAGAGCCTAACATCGAATTGCCAAAAACACATTTTGATGATGACACCTTAGATTTTAGTTTTAGTGGTATTAAAACAGCAGTTATTAACTTGCACCATAAAACGCCAGATATTAATAAGGCGGATTTATGTGCTAGTTTTCAAAAAACGGTAACAGAAACATTAATGGAAAATATAGAAAAAGCAATCCAGAGAACGGGAGTGAAAACCATAGCATTAGCAGGAGGGGTGTCAAGTAATTCCTACATGAGAAAAGAATTTTCCAAACTTGAGGAAAAAGGAATTAAAGTTTATATGCCAGACTTAAAATTATGTACAGATAATGCAGCTATGATAGCATCTGCAGGATATTATAATTATATAACAGGAAAAAGAGATACCTTGGACTTAAATGCAGTACCAAATTTAAAATTATAAAAATAGGGAGAAAATAGATGTCAATTTATACCATAGGAGACCTTCATCTATCTTTCCATGAAAGCAAACCAATGGGAATCTTTGGAGAGAATTGGAAAGGGCATGAAGAAAAGATAAAAAAAGACTGGAATAAAAAAGTAAAAGAAAATGACCTAGTAGTAATACCAGGTGATTTTTCATGGTCAACCTATTTAAAAGACACCTATGAAGATTTTTCGTATTTGAAGGAATTGCCAGGAAAAAAGTTATTGTTGAAGGGAAACCATGACTATTGGTGGACAACTTTAACCAGTATGAGGAACTATCTAAAAGAAAACAATTTTGAAAATATAGATTTTATTTACAATACAGCCTATGAATTCGAAAATTATATCATAGCAGGAACCAGAGGTTGGGGGCAAAACGAAGAAGGAGAAGATAAAAAACTATTAAAAAGAGAAGTAGCAAGACTAGAATTATCCATACAAGAAGCTATAAAACTAAAGGAAAATCAAGAAAAAGAAATCATTGTATTTCTACATTATCCACCAATCATCAAAAGCAACTTAATTAACCATGAAATGAGTGACTTTGTAAAAATGCTGAAAAAATATGACATAAAAAGATGTTATTATGCACACTTGCATAGTACCTCTATTCGAGAAGCTGTTGAAGGAGAACATTATGGAATTGACTTTAAACTAGTTAGTGCAGATGGATTAGATTTCAAATTGTTGCAAATTTGAAAAAGGGGGATTGCAAGGGACGTCCCCAAATCCCTTTAAAGGAGTAATAAATGGATTTAAGTAAAGATGTAAAATATATAAAAGGTGTTGGACCAAGTCGAGTTCAATTGTTAAATAAGTTGGGAATATTTACATTAAAAGATTTAATTACCTATTATCCAAGAACCTATGAAGATAGAAGTAAACCCAAAGCTATTGCAGAATGTGTAAATGGTGATGAAGTTTTAATTGAAGCGATTGCTTGTGGAAGAGTTTCTGAGGTTCGTCTAAAAGGAAAAACTATGCAGAAGTTATTAGTAAGAGATGAAACAGGAAGTTGTACAATTACATGGTTTAATCAAAGCTATCTAAAAAGTAAATTTGAAGTAGGACAAACATACAAATTCTATGGCAAGATAATGAATCAGTTTGGAAAAATTACTATGACTTCACCTGTATATGATGATAATCATAAAAATTTTAATACAGGAAAGATAATTCCACTATATCCATTAACCTATCAATTATCACAAAATGTGATAAGAAGAATTATAGAAAATGGATTGAAAGAAGTAGAAGGAAATTTACAAGAAACTTTGCCAGATTACTTGATAAAAGAATATCAATTGCAAGGGATTAATGAAGCAACCAAAGCAATTCATTTTCCTAATGAATTAAAAGATTTTGATATTGCTAGAAAAAGATTGGTTTTTGAAGAGTTATTATCAACACAATTGGCTTTATTACAGTTAAAAAATAGTTATCGAAATGACGAAGAAGGAATTCAATTTGACAAAAAAGTAAAGATGTCAGATGTTATCAATAAGCTTCCTTTTCAATTGACGAAAGCACAACTTAGGGTACTAGAAGAAATTGATTATAATATGGAAGCGGAGACTTCTATGAATCGACTTTTACAAGGAGATGTTGGCTCTGGAAAAACAGTAGTAGCTATGTGTGCTGCATATAAAGCAGTAAAATGTGGCTATCAAGCAGCTATTATGGCACCAACAGCGATACTTGCAACTCAACATTTAGAAAATTTTCAAAAAATGTTAAAAGAACTAGATGTTACATGTGAGTTGCTAATTTCAGGTATTTCTAAGAAGAAAAAAGAACAATTATTAGAAAGATTGGCCAATGGAGAAATTGATATTTTAATTGGTACACATGCTATTATAGAAGAAAATGTAGTATTTAAAAATTTAGGATTGGTAGTAACAGATGAGCAACATCGATTTGGAGTAAAGCAAAGAACGAAAATAGCAGAAAAAGGAAAAAATCCAGATGTATTAGTTATGACAGCTACCCCAATTCCAAGAACGTTGGCTTTAATTTTATATGGAGATTTGGATATTTCTATTATTGACGAATTGCCACCAAATCGAAAAAAGATAGAAACATTTGCTGTAAACAAAAAAATGACAGAAAGAGTGAATGGGTTTATTGAAAAGCAAATTAAAGAGGGGCGTCAAGCTTATATTGTATGTCCATTAGTAGAAGAAAATGAAGAATTAGACTTAAAATCAGTAGAAGAACTATATGAAACTTATCAAAAGGAAGTATTTCCACAGTATAAAGTAGAATACATCCATGGAAAGATGAGACCAAAACAAAAAGATGAAATTATGGAGAGGTTTAAAGCAGGAGAGATTGACATCCTGATATCTACTACAGTAATAGAAGTTGGTGTAGATGTTCCAAATAGCAATATCATGGTAATTGAAAATGCAGAAAGATTTGGGTTAGCACAATTGCACCAGTTACGAGGAAGAGTAGGAAGAGGAGAGTATCAATCTTATTGTGTGTTGAAATATGAAGGAAAAAGTGAGACATTAAGAGAAAGAATGAAAGTAATGTGTAGTACAAATGATGGTTTTATCATATCAGAAAAAGACTTGGAATTAAGAGGCTCAGGAGACTTTTTTGGAACGATGCAACATGGTTTGCCAGAGTTTAAAATTGCTAATTTATTTGAAGATATGCCGATTTTGAAATCAGTCCAAAGTATTGCTATGAAAATTTTACAAGAGGATCCAAGATTAGAAAAAGAGAAGAATGTATTATTAAATGATTTAGTGAAAGATAAATTTATGAAAAGAATAGAGCTGTAATCCCTTATAATAAGATAAGGGATTTGCTTGACTTTTTACGACAAAAATAGTATCATAAAAATGGAAAAGGATGTTGATAAAATGTTACAGATAATAGTTAAATTGATTGGTGCTATATTGGTGCTAGTAGGAATTATTTTAATTTATGATGCTAGAATTTTAACAAAGAAGTTTTTTGGGTTTGGTGACCAAAATGAAGCATCTCAACGGATTAAAGATTTTAGGTTTTTTGCTTGCTATTGTTGGCGGATTAATTTTATATTTTGTGTAAATTTGCTTGACAGATACTATAAAAATGTGCTATTATTAATATCGTTAATATGATATGCGGATGTGGCGGAACTGGTAGACGCGCTGGTCTTAGGAACCAGTGTCAACGACGTGGGGGTTCGAGTCCCTTCATCCGCACCACAGACAATTTTCGTCGAACTTTTTAAAAGCCTTGAAATAACTTGATTTCAAGACTATAAAAATTTTGATGAACACAAAAATCTTATTCCAACTCTTATGGGTTGGACTTTTTTTGACTAAAACTATTGAAAAAAGGAGGTTTTTGTGATATTATGTTACATATTATTAAAAAACAAATCAATATGAGTGATGAATTACACTCTAAAATTAAGTGGGCGTGTCGTATAAACTCCATTAAACAACAACCCGAAATCATTGAGCGGGTGTTTAAGAATAATTGAACATACGAATTTAGCGTATGTAGAGCCCCATAGAGTAATCATAAATAACAAATTATTGTTATTCTTTAATGAACATGATTACTTCTACGTAACAGATTTAAGGACAAAATATCCAATGTCCAAGTTACAAGAATACATATCATAGGAGAAAACGACAAAATATTTTAGAGTTTTAAAAATTATACTATATTGGTTTATTTGTGTTTTTTAAGAGAATTATAGAGATAGTTAATAATAAATATAAAATTCTAAAGTGTCAGTAGCTACAACCTATGCTATGTGGCACTTTTTTAGTTGCCTTTCTATTCATGTGCGAAAGCATACTAAGACTGTAACAGGCAAAGCCTTAACAGTCTTAGCAATTTGGAAGGAGGAATATTTATAGAATGAATGGAGAAACAAAAAAGGCAGGAATTTATATTCGTGTAAGTACAGAAGATCAAGCGAGGGAACGGATTTAGTTTAGGAGAACAGGAAGAAAAACTAAAACAGCTTTGTAAATATAAGGAATATGAGATATTTAAGGTTTACAAAGATGCAGGAATATCGGCAAAAGATATGGAACACAGACCAGCTTTTCAGCAAATGCTAACTGATATGAGAGCAGGAAAAATCAATTATATTGTAGCATATAAGCTAGATAGAGTAACAAGGTCTGTAAGAGATTTAGAGGT
>CANEEJ010000036.1 GCA_947426525.1 uncultured Clostridium sp.
AAAATGAAGCAGATTATAAAGGAGGAACTTTTAAAAGTAATCCAGAACCAATAACATTACAAACTTATGCAGCAGGAACTTATTATTTACATGTATTAACCATAGATAATCTAGGACATAAAAGAGAAACGATAAAAGGACCAATTGAAGTAGCACAAGGAAGTTATCAAGAAATATTCTCAGATATCTATACCAAAACAGAAACCTACACTGATGAGAATGGAAAAACAGCAAAAATACCAGGAGGATTTGCAGTAGGAATAACTCCTAATATCAACACAATAGATGGAGGATTAGTAATAACAGACCAAATTGATGCAAATCATAGAAGTACAGGAAATGAATTTGTGTGGGTACCAGTAGAAAATGCAGCTAATTTTAAAAGAGTAGATGGATATCTAGAAGGAGATAGACAAACTTGTGTGGCAAACAAAGAAGCAGTAGAACCATATACAAGTGCAAGTGCAGAGGAGAAAACATTAGAAAAAGCCATGAGAGATAGTGTAACAAATGCAAGCAATAAAGGATTTTATTGTGGGCGATATGAAGCTGGAAAAGAAAACAATAAAGTAGTAGTTAAAAAGAATAAAGAGGTTTATAATAATGTACCATGGAGAGGTTCAAGTTCAGCAACAAACTTAACAGGAGGTGCAGTTCAATTAGCAAAAGAATTTATTAATGATAAACCATATAAAGGAAAAGTAACAAGTACACTAATATATGGAATACAATGGGATGCCACAATGCAATTTTTTGATAACAATTATATAAATGGAACTTCATCAGCTAGCTCTTATGTAAGAAATAGTACAGGAAAAGGATGGTATTCAGATAATTATAAGGCAGGAAATCCTAATCGACGTACAGGAATAGATGTAGATGAAATAGCTAGTAATAGAGTAAAAAACATCTATGACATGGCAGGAAATGTTGCAGAATGGACGATGGAAGCCTGGCATGTTGTTCATAGACTTTATAGAGGAGGCGAGAGCGGTCAGAAAGGTAGTGATTATCCAGCTTCTTTCCGTATGGTTAACAGTGCTGATTATAGCTATGCATATGTCGGTTTTCGAGTAGCTTTATATTTTTAAAACTGAAATTAACAAAGAATATGATATATGTTCTTGAAAGTAGAAATGAACTATATATAAAACGTAGGAAAAGCAAAAGTTCCTACGTTTTATATAGTTATAGATGATAATTATGTAAAAAAGATAACAGTAAAGATTATTAAAATCATTGTGATAAAAAAGGCAAAAAAACATCATTTATAATAGTAAAGGAGAAAATCTAGCATATGGATATGGAGATGCCATCTTAGAAATTTCTACAGGTATGAACACTTCTTCGGCCTGGTTCAAAGATTATTCTACATATGCAGCAGGTACGAATCTGTTTTTTGTTCGTGAAAATGGTAATAGCTTAAGAGCCATTACTGGAACCTTCAGTTTCATTTCTGCTTACGGAGGAAATACGGAGGATAATGCAATCCGTATGGTTTTAGCAGGTAACTAGTATTAGGATAAGTAAAAAAAGATATTAAGTTTCAAAAAACTTGATATCTTTTTACATATGTTAAGTTTCGACTTTTTTCAGAAGGAGGTTATAATATATAATTTTTTACACTTTGTGTGTCGCAACCAACAAAAATAAAAAATAATCGTCGGTTACTCCAATCGCACTCGTTTTACTCGTTTGGTCGCTTACGCAGTGTCTCAAAATTATATATTATAACCTCCTTCTGAAAAAAGTCGAAGTTGAAATGCAATAACCTTGCAATTTTCGTCAAATTATAGTAGAATAAAAAACGTAAAAACACGCATAAGATATACAGAAATAAAAATAAAAGGAAGTGATTTCTTGGACATCCAAAAACAAATAGAAGCCTTAGGAATAGACAAAGAAAAAATACAATATCAAGAACCAATGAAAAAGCATACAACATTTAGAATTGGTGGACCAGCCGAGTACTTTATCCGAGTAGAAAAACAAGAAGAGCTAAAAGAAATTCTAGCAATGGCAAATAAAAACAACCTACCCATAACCGTGATAGGAAATGGAAGTAATTTATTAGTTTTGGACCAAGGAATTAAAGGAATTACACTAAAAATAAAAATAGAAAAAATACAAATCCAAGAAAAGGAAAAAGAAATACAAATTACAGTAGGAGCAGGAGAAAAACTAGGAAAGCTAGCACGGAATTTGTTTAAAAGAATGCATCACAGGAATGGAAGAACTATCCGGTATACCAGGAACAATCGGCGGAGCAGTTCGTATGAATGCAGGAGCTCATGGAAAAGAAATGAAAGACATAGTAACAACTGTAAAATGTATTGACTACCAAGGAAATGAAAAAGAGTTTACAAAAGAAGAACTCGAATTTGATTATCGAACCAGTCTTTTCAAAAAAGAAAAATACATTATTACAGAAGTAACCATAGCCTTACAAAAAGGAAAAAAAGAAGAGATTAAAGAAAAAATGGAACAATATGCAAACTATCGAAAAGAAAAGCAACCAATCGAATATCCAAGTGCAGGAAGCACATTTAAGAGAGGAACCGACTTTATTACAGCGAAACTAATTGATGAAGCTGGCTTAAAGGGATATGAAGTAGGAGATGCCCAAATAGCAACAAAGCATGCAGGATTTGTAATTAACAAAGGAGAAGCAACAGCAAAAGATGTGCTAGCATTAGTAAAACATACACAAGATACCATTTATCAAAAATTCCAAAAGAAAATCGAATTAGAAATTGAAGTAATAGGAGAGAATGGCTAAGTAGTGCCTGACTTGAACATCAAAGAGAAAGGAAAAAAGAAAAATGAAAGGTTTTATGCAATGGTTTAAAGCAAGTAGCAAAATGAAAAGATGGATGTTTTTAATACTAGTAGGAATTATACTTGCTTGCTATGGATTAGCAGAAATATTAGTAACAAAAGAAATTTCATTTCAAGAAGTAGGAAAAATAGTAGCAATTTTTGTAGTAGGATTTATCTCAATTGTATTAGGATTAATCTTCTTAAACAAAAGAACATTAGAAATTTTAATTGAGTCAACAGACGAAAGAATGGATAACAAGAAAAATGTTAATGTAAAATCATTGATTTTCAACAAAACAGTCTATGACCAAGGACCAAATATTGTAGTAATTGGAGGAGGAACAGGACTAAACACGGTACTTTCTGGTTTGAAAAATTATACCAATAACTTAACAGCAATTGTAACGGTGTCAGACTATGGAGAAGGGGTTACTAATTCAAGAAAAGAACTAGAAATGTTACCATTAGGAGACGTAAAAGATAGTATGATTTCACTTGCTTCTAAAGAGGACGAAATAGGTAAATTATTTAATTATGAATTTACAAAAGGAAAATTAAAAGGGCTTAGTTTTTCCGATATCTATTTCTCTGCTATGAAAGAAGTAAATGGAAATTTTGAAGATTCTATCATAAAAAGTAATGAAGTCTTAAAAATGGTAGGAAAGGTTATACCAGTTACATTAGATGAAATGAATATTGTAGCAGAATTAGCCAATGGTTATATGGTAGAAGAAAGAGCTAGAATTCCAGAAGTAGTATCTGAAAAAATAACAAAGATTAATCGTATTTTCTTAAATCCGTCTAACTGTAGACCAACGCCAGGAGTAGTAGAAACAATCAAAAAGGCAGATTGTATTATCATTGGACCAGGAAGCTTGTATACCAATGTAATACCAAATTTATTAGTAAATGGAGTAGCCAAAGCAATCAAAGAAAGTCTAGCAATTAAAGTGTATGTTAGTAACATTATGACAGAACCTGGACAAACCGATGATTATAGTGTATCTGACCATTTAAATGCCATTATTGAACACTGTGGAACAGGAGTAGTAGATTATTGCATTTATGATACAGGAGAAATTATTCCTGAGTTTATTAAAAGATATAATAGTGAAGGGCAAGACCTAGTAGAACAAGACATTGACAAAGTAAAAGGAATTAAATTTTTACAAAGAAATCTGTCTATGATAGCCAATGACCATATTAGACATGACCCCAATTTAGTAGCAGCATCTGTTATTGAATTGATTTGTGATGATTTAAAATACCAAGACAAACAAAATGATCCACAATATTTAATGTTAAACAATAAGCTAAGAGAAGAAAAACGAATTAGCAAAGTGAAAAAAGCGATGGAGAAGAGAAAAAGAAAAGCACAGGGAAATGATATGGCAGGAAGACATTCTACTAAAGCATTAAAAAGTAAAAGTAAGTTTAGCAATAAATATAGTGAAAGAATTGCTTCCATTCGTGAAGCTGATGAAAAAGCTAGAATAAAAACACAAAGAGAACAAGCAAAAAAAGAAAAAAAACAAGTAGCAAAAAGAAAAAGTGACACTACTACGAAAAAGCAAGAAACAAAAGCCAAACCTAAGAGTGCCAGAGGTATGAGAAGAAAGGGATAATAATATGGAAATAACAAAGGAAAAATTAAATTTAGAAGAAGGACTAAAGAAAGAATGGCTAATCACAAATGGAATAGGGGGATTTAGCTCCTCTACTGTTATTCGGTGCCAATACTAGAAAATATCATGGATTATTAATTGCACCATTAACGCCACCAGCTAGAAGATTTTTGGTATTATCCAAAATAGATGAAAGTATAGAAATAAGAAATAAAAAATATGATTTATATACCAATGTATGTAAATCTTATATTTCACATGGCTATGAATATCAACAAGAATTTAGAAGAGATTATATACCAATCTTTAAATATAAAGTAGGAAAAGTAGAAATCACAAAAATGATATGTATGGAATATGGACACAATACAGTAGGGGTATTTTATAAGGTGAAAAATGAAGGAACTAAGGCAAAACTAACCTTGGCACCAATTATCAATTTTAGAGATTTTCATCAAATGAGTACAGGACATAACTTTGATGTACAGCAAACCATTAACAAAACAAAAGTAAAATTAGTAATTGACGGAAATTCTCAAACACCAATTTATATGAACCTATCAGAAGGCGAATACATTGAGCATCAAAATGACACTTTTTCAAATATGTTCTATATAGAAGAAGAAAAAAGGGGATTTTATCCAGAAGAAAACCATACGGTACCAGGTGTTTATGAAATACAGATACCAGCCAAAACAGAAAAAGAAATTTCTTTTGTTTGCTCTTTAGAAGAAAACATAGAACAAAAAAGTGTAAGAAGATTTATCAATAATGAAATTATTCGATTAGGAGAAATGTTCAACGAATCTTTGATGATTGATAATCGAAAACAAAAGAAAACAGCAAAGGAAATCGAAAGAGATGATTTAATCAAAACTTATTTAATGGCTGCTGATAACTTTGTTGTATATCGTCCTTCTTTTAATTTACATACTGTTATGGCAGGGTATCCATGGTTTTTAGATTGGGGAAGAGATACCTTAATTGCATTTGAAGGAATTTTATTAATACCAAAAAGATTTGAGATAGCGAAAGAAGTTTTATTAACAATGGTTCGAGACGTTAAATTTGGACTTGTTCCAAATGGTTATTCTGGTTATGATAACCGACCATTGTACAACAGTGTAGATGCTTCTTTACTATTATTTGAGCAAGTTCAAAAATACATTCAATATACAGGTGATTATGAATTTGTAAAAGAAAAATTATATCCTATTTTACAAGATATCATAGACAATTATTGTCAAGGAATAGATGTTGACGATAACAATATATACTTAGACATAGATGGACTAATTGTTTCTGGAACAGACCAAACGCAAAATACGTGGATGGATGCTAAATATGATGGTGTAGCTATTACACCAAGAAATGGAAAAGCGGTGGAAGTAAACAGCTTATGGTATAATGCCAACTGCATTATGGCAGAATTTTCTAAAAAGTTTAAACATCCGTTACTTGCAAAAAAATATAAAGACATAGCAGAAAAATGTAGAATATCCTTTCAAGAAAAATTCTATAACGAAGAAAAAGGATGTTTATATGATGTACTTGGAGATAACAAGATAAGACCAAATCAATTATTTGCATTGAGTTTAACCTATCCTGTATTAGAACCAAATTCAGAACAAGCAAACCAAATGCTAGAAACAGTAGAGAAGAAGCTATTAAATGCCTATGGTTTAAAAACATTAGCAAGAGGCGAAGAAAACTATGTAGAAATTTATGAAGGCAGTCCAGAAAAAAGAGATACCAGCTATCATCAAGGAATTACTTGGCCATGGTTATTAGGGCTATATTACAATAGCTTAAAAAATACAATACAAGCTACTAAAAATGCAACAGGAAAGAAAATATGGGAAGAAAAACTAGAAAAATTTATTAATAAAACAACTAAAACTTTCCAAAAAGAGCTATTTGACAATGGCTGTATTGGAGGGATTGCGGAACTATATGACTCTACTAAACCACAATTACCAAAAGGAACTATCAATCAAGCTTGGAGCGTAGCTGAAGTATTTCGAATTATATTAAGGAAGTAAAAATATGTTATCAATTGAAAGTTTAGAAAAAGAATTAAAAAATGGAGAATTGAGAAGCTTATATCTTTTGTATGGAGAAGAACTGTTTTTATTAGAAACTTCTTTGAAAAAGATAAGGAACTTATTTGGTGAAGCAATAAAAGGAATTAATTACATTAATATGGATGAAACAAACTGCCATGAATTAATTGCTGACATAGAGACACCAAGCTTTGGCTATGAAAAAAAGTTAATTATTGCAAGAAATACAGGATTATTCAAAAAAGAAGGAAAAAGAAAAAATGCAGAATTAGCAAAGCTAAAAGAAAAAATAAGTAATTATCTAAAAGAAAATATTTCAATTATAAATGAGAGTGTAGTACTAGTTTTTGTAGAGGAAGAAGCGGATGCCAAACAAGAATTATATACAACGATTGAAAAATTAGGAGTTGTTTGTAAGTTTGACTATCAAAAGCCCATTCAAATTGAAAAAAGAATAAAAGCGATTTGTAATGGGTACAAAGTACAAATTGAAGATGCAACTTTACGATATTTTATTGAGTGTTGTGGTACTAATATGCAAGATTTGATTAATGAAATTCGTAAGTTAATTGAATACGCGGGAGAGGGCGGTAAAATACAAAAGGAAGATATTGATAAGCTAGCAATTAAAAAATTGGAAAGTGTTATTTTTGATTTGACCGATACATTAGGAAAAAAAGAAATCGGCAAAGCTTTGCAAGTACTAAAAAACTTAATTTATGCGAAAGAACCAATTCAAAAAATTTTAATTACGTTATATAATCATTTTAAAAAGTTGTACTTGGTAAAAATTTCTTTGCAATACAACAAAGATATAATAACTAGCCTAAATTTAAAACCAAATCAAACTTTTTTGGTTAATAAATATAAAATGCAAGCTAATTATTTTACACAAAAGGAATTGCAAGAGATGCTACAGTATCTAAGAGATTTAGATTATGAATATAAGAATGGACTAATTGATTTACAAGTAGGGTTGGAAACAATTCTTTGTAAATATTGTAGTTAGTAAAAAGGACTAACAATCGTTCGACAAGTCGATTTTTGTCGAACGATTTTTCTTGCTTTTTTAGGGGATTTGTAGTAAAATCGTAATGAAGGAGGAAGATAGGATGAGGAAATTTAGCAAAGAAGAGACAAGAGCTATTATAAAGTTAGTTAAGCAAGCTGAGACAGGAAATGCAATGAATATAGAGGATTTTTTTGAAGAAATAGAACAAGAAGAAAGGAGTAGAAAACAATACAGAAAAAGTATAAGATTAGAATTGAGTCACTAGCAAAACTAGATTATAAGAATATAATATACAATCTAGATTTGCTTTCAGAAAATGCGAAGAAAAGATTTAAAAAGAAAATTTCGAGATTATCAACAAAAGGATTTGCATTTATAAAAGATTTACAATCCAATCCACACATATATCAGTGCTTCGATAAAGAAATTGATTCTAACATAAGAAGGGGAATCATAAATAGATACATAGTATTTTATAAAATTGATTTACTAAATATAACGATTTTAAGAATTCTACCAGAAAAAGCTAATTATTCAAATCATTTAGAAAATTATAAAATTTTAATTCAAAAATAAAATTTCCAAAAATGTATAATAAAACATCTTAATGACAAAAATAGTAAAAGAAGATTTTTAATTAAGGTGGTTTTATGTTAAAAAATAGAAAGAAAAAAATAACAATAGGAACAATAGTGCTTATCATTATAGCTATTATTATTTTAATAATACTATCTAAAAATAATTCAGTAGAAGCATTATCTAAATATGGTTCAAGAGGGAGTGAAGTAACACAAATTCAGACAAAGCTGAAAAGATGGGGCTATTACAATGGAAATGTAGATGGAATTTATGGAACGCAAACCGTAAATGCTGTTAAATATTTTCAAAGAAAAAATGGACTAACCCAAGATGGGATTGCAGGACCAGCAACCTTAAAAGCAATGGGAATTTATAACTCTGGTTCAAGTTCATCTGGTTCGAGTTCTAGTAATTCAAGCAATGTTAATTTATTAGCAAGGCTTATTTATGGAGAGGCGAGAGGAGAACCGTACACAGGACAAGTAGCAGTAGGAGCAGTTGTTATGAACCGAGTAAAAAGTAGTTCTTTTCCCAATAGCATATCAGGTGTTGTATATCAATCTGGAGCATTTGATGCAGTAAGAGATGGACAAATTAACTTATCGCCAGACACAACTGCTAAAAAGGCAGCACAAGATGCTATCAACGGATGGGATCCTAGTTATGGAGCCATTTACTATTTTAATCCTTCCACAGCAACCAACAAATGGATATGGTCTAGACCGATGACAGTAACCATTGGCAGACATAGATTTTGTAAATAAAATAAAAAGCTCCCAATTAGTTGGTTTAACTAATTGGGAGCTTTGCTACTTATTCGGCTACTAGATGCATTGGGATAGGGTGCAATCTAGGTCTTTCAATAGGGATAAGGTTTAAACCTTTTCGAATATAAGTTTTAATAAATTCTAAAACTTGCTTCGAATCGATGTTATCAGCGATAACGACATAATTGAAATACCCATTTTTATACACACCAAAATGGCCGACATTTTCATTAGAAAGAGCCATAGAGTAAACTCTATAATGACTGTTTGACAAGGAAGAAATTTTCCTTACTGTCAAATTACTAATGTTCATTTCAGAAACGGATATTGGTTCATTTGCAGTTTGCCCAGTAGCTTGATCGGATGAAGAATTTTTAGGTTTAAATTCCCTTTGTAATTTTCGAAGCAACCGTGCCTGCTGCTGCTGTTGATTTTTTTTCTTCTTTAATGCTTTATTTTTAGAGCGTTGTGGTTTCCGTTTTTTCATGAAATGGTCTCCTTTCTATTTAGAAATATTATGTTAATATTATACAATAAAATACTGGAAAAGTCAAACAGAGGAAACACTTAAGAAAATCCTTGACAAACCTTAAGCAAATTGATAAGATATACTTGAAATTTAGCACCTGGAGGAAAAAATGATACTATATCCGAATCAACACTTTGAAAAAGTAGAACAAATCAGCAATCAATTTTTAAAAGAAAACAAGATAAAAGCTTTAATTTTAGACGTAGACAATACATTAATTGACTATAAAAGAAACTTAGCACCAAGTGTCATTCAATGGGCAAAAGTCCTAAAAGAACAAGGAATAAAATTATATATATTATCGAATACAAACCATAAAGAAAAAGTAGAAGAAGTAGCCCAAAAATTAGAAATACCATACCGAAATTTGGCTAAAAAACCATTCAAAAGTGGATTTTTAAAAGTGCAAAAACAATTACAAGAAAAGCCAGAAAATATAGGAGTAGTAGGAGACCAGATTTTTACAGATGTAATAGGAGGCAATCGATGCAACATGTATACGATTTTAGTGGAGCCAATTAATCCAAAAGATTTCTGGTATACTGCATGGAAAAGGCCATTAGAGAATAAAATAAAACAAAGATATAAAAGAAAAACAAAGGAGAAATAAAAATGTATTTTAATGATGTACATATTATATATTACGTAATAGTAGCAATTTTAGGACTAATAGTAGGGCAATTAGTGGATTGGGCAAATAAAAGATTACCAGAATACAAAAGTGTCATTTCAAAAGATATCATAAGTGAATACAAAATGAATTTTAAACCAAACTATTTATTAATGTTATTAACTTCTGGTATCTATGTAACTTTACTTTACACTTTTGGTATCAAAAATACCTTAATTGCTAATTTAGATTTAATTAAATTTCTAATGTTAACACCAATGCTAATATCTGCCTGTGTTATTGATTTTAAGTTACAAATCATACCAAATCGACTAAACCTAACAATTTTTGAATTAGGATTTATCTTTGCCTTTTTATACGGATTATCTAATGTAGCCATCACGATTAACATGTTATTAGGAATGTTAGCAGGAGGAGGAATTTTTTTAGCAATAACCTTATTAGGAGGACTTTTCTATGGAAAAGAGGCAATGGGATTTGGTGATGTAAAATTAATGGGAGCACTAGGATTATACTTTGGTTTATCCAATATCATTATTATAACATTAGTGTCTTTTCTAATAGGCGCTATTCTTAGTATTGGTTTATTAGCAACAAAGATAAAAAAATCAGATGAATATATACCTTTTGGACCATTTATTGTAATAGCAACTTTTATTAGTATGTATGTGCCATTTGAACAAATTAAGACGCTTCTAATGCAAATTTTTACATTAGGAATGTACCAAGCATAATTTAAAAAGGGGAGAAAAAAATGAATGCTAAATTACAGTGGTTAAGAAATAAAATGGCAAGTTTAGATTTGCAAGGATTGATATTAACCAATCCTGTTAATATACAATATTTAACAAATATTGAAGCAGAGGGTATTTTCCTTTTAACAAGAAAAGAAAATATCTATATAACAGATGCGCGTTATATTGAACAAGTTCATAGTATATTAACACTATTTGACGAAATCATTGTATATGATGTTCATGATGTATCAAAAGATGATTATGAGAATTTCTTTTTATTCTGTGAAAATGTAGGATTTGAAGAATATGATATTTCTTATGCTAAATATAAAGATTATATTCGAAAATATAAAATTCATAATTTTGTAGAAACCGAGCATATGATAGAAAAGCAAAGAATGATAAAAGATAAAGAAGAAATTAGAAACATAGAAAAAGCATGTGAAATAACAGATAACTGTTTTAAATATATTTTGTCTTATATCAAACCAGGTATGACAGAAAAACAAATAGCTAATGAAATAGAAGACTATTATAAACAAAGAACCGACGGATTAGCTTTTGAAACTATCGTAGCATCTGGAGAAAATACATCAAAGCCACATGCAGTACCAACCGAACGAAAAATACAAGAAAAAGATATTATTACCATTGATATGGGATGTAAGGTAAATGGCTATTGCTCTGATATGACAAGAACATTCTTTGTAGGAGAAGTGCCAGAAGAAATTAAACCAATTTATGATTTAGTATTGAAAAATCAAGAGCAAACAGGAGAACAATATAAAGACGGAGCTAGCACAAGAAGTTTAGCTAAAATGGTAGAAAATGATTTTAAATTTCATGGATATGACTTAGTTCATAGTTTAGGCCATGGTGTAGGGTTAGACATTCATGAAGCACCTTATATAAGTTATAATTCTGATACACAGCTAAAAGAAAACATGGTAGTTACCAATGAACCAGGAATTTATTTGCCAGGAAAATTTGGAGTAAGAATTGAAGATACGGTTCAAATTACAAAATTTGGTTGTATAAATTTAACCAAATCTGAGAAAAATTATATTGTAATCTAGTCATACTTGATTTTTCTGGAGAAATGTAGTAAAATAAAGCATAAATGAAAATTGAAAGGAGAAATAATTATGGCATCAGTATACTCAGCAGGAGATTTTAGAAATGGAACCACATTTGAAATGGAAGGAAATGTATATAGAATAGTAGAATTCCAACACGTAAAACCAGGAAAGGGATCTGCATTTGTAAGAACAAAATTAAAAAATGTAATTACAGGAGCAACTTTAGAAAAAACATTTAACCCATCAGATAAATACCCAGCAGCAGAAATCGAGAAAAAAGTAATGCAATATTTATACAATGATGGAGGGTTATACTATTTCATGGACAATGAAACCTATGACCAAATGCCATTAAATGAAGAACAATTAGGAGATTGTTTAAAATACCTAAAAGAAAATATGGAAGTAACAATGCTTTCATACAAAGGAAAGACATTTGCAGTAGAACCACCAACATTTGTAGAATTAGAAGTTACATACACAGAACCAGGATTTAGTGGTAACACAACAACAACATCAGGAAAACCAGCAAAATTAGAAACTGGTTTAGAAATCCAAGTTCCATTATTCGTAAACATTGGAGATATCTTAAAGATAGACACAAGAACTTGTGAATACATGGAAAGAATATAAGAAAGGACTGACAAAATGGGAAACTTAAAAAACGAATACAAAAGTTTTTTAGACGACATAGAAAAAAATATAAAAAATAAAGAAGACTTAGAATACATCAAAGGAAGATTTGCATCTTTCGTAAATGTTATCATAGACAAAATGGATTACATCATAGAATACAAATCAGCAGAAATAAAAAAAATAGAAGGCATACAAAATGAACTAAATGAAAGAATAGAAAAAATGCAACAAGTAATAGACAACATTGAAAAAGATATCTATGCAGAAGAAGGATTTGACTTTGAAATTGTTTGTCCATACTGTAATTATGAATTTATCATTGATGTAGACGAAAACAAAACAGAAATCGAATGTCCAGAATGTCAAAATATCATTGAACTAGACTGGTCAGGAGACATAGAAGACCAAAACAACAATCAAGGATGCACAGGAAACTGTCACGGATGCCATGATTGTGATGAAGACGACGATATGTAATGTCGTATTGGGGACGGTTCTTTTCCGACATAAATGTCGGAATGGGGACACATCTTTAAAACGAAATAAAAAAGTTGTTATAGCAAGTATTTAAATTTTATGCTAATAACAACTTTTTTTGTAAAATTAGAAATAATTTAAGGGATTAACATACTTTCCATCGATACGAATTCCTAGATGAAGATGGGGCCCAGTAGTAGCACCATTTGTAGGTTTTCCTTCTGCATCAAAATATTGATTACCTTTTACACCATACACATTTTTAGGACCGACTTGTCCGAATAACTTGTCCTTGTTTAATTTGGTCTCCAACAGATACCATCCAATTGGAATCACAGTGACAATAGCTTACTTTATAATTGGAAAAAGAAAGTGTTATCGTATAACCACCGGCCCCTAAAAATTCTCGAAAAGTAATTTCACCATCATGAACTGCAATGAATTTACTACCAGGAGGAGCGGGAATATCAACTCCTGAATGGGAAGAAGAGGCTCCGAGAAGTAGGGGAAGTGCGTTTGCCAAAAGGGGAGCTTATTTTAGTATAGCCAGGAATAGGCCAAACAAAGCCATTTAGATTAAAATCTAGGATTTCGGCATAGGGACTAGGCGAAGCAGAAAAATTGTTGTTATTGAAAATAGGAATAAAAAAGATACAAATGAGTAATACTAAAAAAATAAAAAAAGTATAAAAGAATTTTAAGTTTTTAAAAATAGAAATCACCTCTCGAATTAAAATTTAGAATAAAAGATATTTTTGATTTGAAAAAAAGCTTATGAGTAATAAGTTGGCAGGGGTAGAAGGATTCGAACCCTCACAGGCGGTTTTGGAGACCGATGTGCTACCATTAACACTATACCCCTATATGTGTAAAGACATTTATTATCTTAGCACAAAAATGAAAAATTAGCAATATTTTTTGAAAAAATTCTTGACTTTTTTTAAAACTGATAATATAATATATGAAATTAAATAATTACGGTGAAGAAGAAAAAGTATGAGAATATTCATTTTTAGAGAGCTAGTGATGGTGGAATACTAGTAGTGAATACATATGGGGAGCTTTGGAGTAAATTTTAAATTAAGGTGCTTAAAATTTTAAATTTTAAGAATTAGGGTGGAAACGCGGAAATATAAACTTTCGTCCCTAGCAAGATAATGCTAGGTTTCGAAAGTTTTTTTGTTGAAATAAATCGAAATCAGCATCTTGCATATTTTTATACCAAATAAAAGAAAGAGGAGGAATTTTTATGGTAAAATCAATGGACACTTTAGTGGCACTTTGTAAGAACAGAGGATATGTATACCCAGGTTCTGAAATTTATGGAGGATTAGCAAACACATGGGACTATGGACCTTTAGGAGTAGAATTAAAAAACAATGTAAAAGAAGCATGGAGAAGAAAATTTATTAGAGAAAATGCCTATAATGTAGGATTAGATGCAGCTATCTTAATGAACCCAACAACATGGGTAGCTTCTGGACACGTTGGAGGATTTTCCGATCCATTAATTGACTGTAAAGAATGCAAAACAAGGCATAGAGCAGATAAGATGATTGAAGAATGGATGCATGAAAACAAATGTGAAGAAATTGTAGACGGATGGCCAGACGAAAAAATGATAGCTTATATGGACGAACATGGAATTAATTGTCCAAATTGTGGAGCACACAATTTTACAGACATTAGAAAATTTAATTTAATGTTTAAAACATTCCAAGGAGTAACCGAAGATGCTAAAGCTGAAATCTATTTAAGACCAGAAACAGCACAAGGAATTTTTGTAAACTTCAAAAATGTAATGAGAACCACTAGAAAAAAATTACCAATGGGAATTGCACAAATTGGTAAAGCATTTAGAAATGAAATTACACCAGGAAACTTTACTTTTAGAACGAGAGAATTTGAACAAATGGAATTAGAATTTTTCTGCAAACCAGGAACTGATTTAGAATGGCAAGATTATTGGAAAAAATTCTGCAAACAATGGTTATTAAACTTAGGAATGACAGAAGAAAACATTAGATTAAGAGACCATACACCAGAAGAATTATCACACTACAGCAATGGAACAACAGACATTGAATATGCTTTTCCATTTGGATGGGGAGAATTATGGGGAATTGCGGATAGAACAGACTATGATTTAAGAAGTCATATGAATGTTTCAAAAGAAGATTTCCAATACACAGATCCAGAAACAGGAGAAAAATTTATACCATACTGTATTGAACCATCAGTTGGAGCAGACAGAGTAACTTTAGCATTTTTATGTGATAGTTATGAAGAACAACAATTAGAGGATGGAGACACTAGAACAGTATTACATTTACATCCAGCATTAGCACCATACAAAGTAGCAGTATTACCACTTTCTAAAAAATTATCAGAAAAAGCAGAAGCTGTTTATACACAACTTTCTAAAAAGTTTATGTGTGATTATGACGAAGCAGGAAGTATTGGAAAACGTTATAGAAGAGAAGATGAAATTGGTACACCATATTGTGTAACAATTGACTTTGATACTTTAGAAGATGATACAGTAACAGTAAGAGATAGAGATACAATGGAACAAATTAGACTAAAAATTGATGAAGTGGCAGCTTGGGTAGAAGAAAAATTAGAATTTTAAATAAATAAATGGTCAAATTGGAACAGACACAATTTGACCATTTATTTGTTACAATTCACCGGAAAAATATAAAGCATAGTAAAAAAGAAGTAAAAACCT
>CANEEJ010000037.1 GCA_947426525.1 uncultured Clostridium sp.
CTGTTAACATCGCTATACTTATTCCCGCTAAGATTAGTAAAATAATAATTGTGATTACTAAAGCAATTAAAGTAATTCCTTTGCTTTCGCTTTTCTTCATTTGTTCTCTCATCCTTTCTTTCATTTATTAGCATTTTATCATTGCAATCCCCTCATGTCAACTCTATGGAGTTAAGTTTTTGTTTCTTTCTTTGTTATACTTTTAAAAGGTGATAATATGATATTAAGCTCTGCTATAAAAAATAGAATTTATGAACTTTGTGAAGATAGAAACATTACCTTAAATAAACTTTGTACTATTTGCGGAATTACACAATCTACATTAGCCAATTTAAATGCTAGACCTAATACAAATATGTCTGTGTTAACTATTATGCGAGTTTGTAGAGGATTAAATCTATCTCTTCCAGATTTTTTTAATTCCCCTTTATTTGATATTAATAAGCTAGAAGATGATTAAGAGGGATTCTAAGGTATGTACTTAAAATCCCTCTTTTTTAATATTCATTTAATTCTCCTTCAAATACAGTTACGGCTGGTCCAGTCATATACACATGATTGTCTTCTTTACTCCATTCTATTTCTAAAGTTCCTCCGTAATAATTCAATAAAAGCATGTCGATTAGTTAATTCATTTAAATGACAAGCTACTGCTGTTGCACAAGCACCAGTTCCACAAGCTAATGTTTCTCCTGTTCCTCTTTCCCATACTCTCATTCTAATATGTTCTATATCTTGAATTTCTATAAATTCTACATTTGTTTTGCTAGGAAATACAGATGCAATTTCTAAAATCTTTCCATACTTTTCAACTTCGAAATTTTTTATATCTTCTACAATTGTAATAGCATGTGGATTTCCCATAGATACACAAGTAAACTTAAATTCTTTATCAAATGCTTGTACCTTTAAGTTTTGTACTGGTTCTTCAATTGCCATAACAGGTATCTTTTCTGGTGCTAAAATTGGTTCTCCCATATCCACTCTAGCTGTGTTTACTTCTCCATTTTCTATGTTTAGCTGTAATGTTTTTATTCCTGCTAATGTTTCAATCGTTACGGTAGTTTTTTCAGTTAGTCCTTTATCATATACAAATTTTCCTACACATCGTATTCCATTTCCACACATTTCTGCTTCGCTTCCATCACTATTGAACATTCTCATTTTAAAGTCTGCTACTTCACTTTCACAAATTAAAATTAAACCATCTGAACCTACTCCAAAATGTCTACTACTTATAAATTGTGCTAAAGATGCTTCATTTTCTATCTTTTGATGAATGGCATCTATATACACATAATCATTTCCTAACCCATGCATTTTTGTAAATTTTATCATTTCTTTTTCTCCTCTTATCTTTTTGTTTTATTGTCTGGAATTTTATCATATCCCTATTTTTTTGTAAAGTTACCTTTTGATTATTAATTTTTTATGAATTCTATTTCCTTGTTTCAATGTTTATTATATAATGGGTTTGGAAAAGAGGTATTTATGAAATTATTAAAAAAATTGTTTATTATAATATTAATTCTCTTAGTTGTTCTTGTTAGTATTCTCTTCTTTATTGGTTTTAGCTATTATTCTAACACTTTAAAGGACGAGCCTTTGGTTAATCGCGTAGAGAAAATTACCAGTCAAGAACATTATACTCCTTTTGCTGATTTGCCCAAGAACTATATAAATGCTGTTATTGCAGTTGAAGATCATCGCTATTATACTCATGGCGCCATTGACCCAATTGGAATTGCAAGAGCTTTTTATACTAATATTCGTGATGGTGAATTTGATGAAGGAGGTAGTACGATTACCCAACAAGTAGCTAAAAATGTTATTTTCAACCAAGATAAAACTTTAGTTAGGAAATTGGGAGAGATTTTTGCTGCTTATGATTTAGAAAAAAATTATAGTAAAGACGAAATTTTTGCCTTATATGTGAATTCTTCTTATTTTGGTGATGGTTATTATTGTATCTATGATGCTAGTTATGGGTATTATCAAAAAAATCCAAAGGATTTAACTTTAGAAGAGGCCAGCATGTTAGCAGGTGTTCCTAATGCTCCTTCTGTGTATGCTCCAACTGTTAATCCAGATTTAGCTAAGAAACGCCAAAGACATGTTTTAAATCGAATGGTTGAATATGGCTATATTTCTCGAGAAGAAGCTGATAGTATTAAATAGAAAATACGACTAAGAATTAATCTTAGCCGTGTTTTTATTTATTTTATTTTTTCGATTTCTTCTTTTGAAAGTTCTGTTATCTCTATAATTTCGTTTATTCTCATTCCTTTTTTTGCTAGCTCCTTAATTCTTTGTGGCATATATTACTTCCTTTCTATTTTACCAAAAAGGTATGACAATTTCAACCCTTATGGGTAAAGTTTTAGTTTTTAATTTCAGTTTGATTTTTTTCGAATTAATTTTAGAATTAATTGTTTTGAATTTTAAATTATTATAAAAGCGCTTTTTAATTTAAATTGATAAAAAAATCTTGTTCCTATCCTAACACAAATTTTATACTTTATCAATAATTTTTTGCTATATTTTCGTACTTTTCATCGCATTTTTCGACGTTTTTCTTATTCATTTTCAAACACTTATTTTCATATATTAGTAGCATGGAGGATTGTATGAAAGTAATTATTTTACACAAAAAAATTTTATTTTCTGTTTTTCTTCTTTGCCTTTTATTTTCCTGTCTTCTTTTCGTTTGTAGTAAACCATTTTCCTTTGCCTTTGAGTTAACTACTAATAGTGTGGTAGAAGAAAGTCTAAAAGAAAAAATTGCTACTTTAACAAAAACTGAAGAAAAGGTTGCTTATTTAACTTTTGATGATGGACCAACATTGAAAGCTACTGCCAAAATTTTGGATATTTTAAAAGAAGAAAATGTAAAATCCACTTTTTTCGTAGTAGGAAAGCATGTACAAGAGCATCCTGAATTAGTGAAAAGAGCTTATGAAGAAGGACATTATATTGCCAATCATGGTTATCATCATAATAATAAAAAATTATACCAAAGTCCAGAAAGTTTTATCTCTGAAGTGAAAAATACTGATATTGAAATTGGAAAAGCAATAGGAATTGAAAATTACTGCTCTCATGTTTTTCGCTTTCCTAATGGTTATATGTCTTCTAACTATAAAACTAAGAAAAAAGAAGCTGTTAAACTTCTTTTAGATATGAATTACACCTATGTTGACTGGAATTGCTTAAATAATGACTCGATAAAAAAATATAGTCATTCACAATTACTCAATAATTTAAAAAAATCTTCTAAAAATAAAGGTACTTTAGTTGTCCTAATGCATGATACTTCTGATGTAAATGATACTCCTTCTATTTTAAAAGATTCTATTTACTATTTAAAAGAACAAGGTTATGAATTTAAAAACTTCTATGATTTATTTTGAGACACTTAAGACCTGTCCCCAACTGTCTCAATCGTTTAAAAAGCTTGAGTTTCATTGAAACTCAAGCTTTCGGATTAAAAGTCTTCGTCTGGTTCAGGGGAAGTAGTTGCTTTCCATGCCTCTTCCATCGTGCATTTCATTTCATTGCTATATTTTACTGCTTCCTTGCAGTGTATAAGCAACCCACCGATTTGGGCACTCCCCAGTATTACAATAAATCCCACAAGAATTGTTAATTCATTACTATCTGGTATATCCAATATTTTTACAATCCATGTGCTGGATACTGTAAATGAAATAAGTATGGCAAAGTAAATTAAAATTTCTTCGTTCCTTTCAACAAATAACTTTAATCCTGCACCTAAAGTCTTAAAAATTTTTTTATTCATTCTGTATTCCTCCTTAAGAACATAGACTTAATATATGGTAACTACTCTTATTATATCATAAATCCTTATAACTTTCAAATTATAACGTTACTTCCAATTGATAAATACTTCTACTTCCATCTAATTTTATATTATTTTCAATTTCATTACCATTTAACAAAACTTTGCTCTTTCCTTCTTCAAAACCGTTTTTTCCCTCTGGATTTTTAATGGTTATAATATAGCTACTTTCTTGGTATTGATATCTGATTTGATACTCTTTCCATTCTTTTGGAATACATGGCTGTATTCTTAAATATCCTTGTTCTATTTTCAGTCCTAACAAATTTTCAATTCCTGCTTTGTAATACCAACCTGCTGAACCAGTATACCAGGTCCAACCACCTCGTCCTGCTAGGTTTCCTGTTCCATAAATATCCGCTGGTATAATATAAGGCTCTACTTTATATTTTTGGCTTGCTTCTTTGGTTCTACTGTGTTCAATTGGATTTATCATTCGGTATAATTCAAATGCTTTATCTCCAAAACCTAACATTGCTTCTGCAATGATTACCCAAACAGAACTATGAGTATATTGCCCTCCATTTTCTCTAACACCTGGTAAATATGCTTTGATATATCCTGGCTCTAACTTACTTTTTTCAAATGGTGGGTCTAATAATTTGATAATTCCATTTTCTTTATCAATCAAATGATTTTCTAAGCTTTCCATTGAAATATACTTTTTGTCGTTATCTCCTGCTTTTGAAATAACACTCCAACTTTGGGCAATGCTATCAATCCTACATTCTTCGTTTTCCATACTTCCTAGCACATTTCCATCATCCATAAAGGCTCTTTTATACCATCTTCCATCCCATCCATTGGTATTTAATGCTCTTTTTAAATTATTTTTAATTTCTTGGTATTTTTCAGCTAGTGTTTCTTCTCCCTTTTGTTTACAAATTGGTATAAAATTTTCTAGGATGATACTTAAGAAAAATCCTAACCATACACTTTCCCCTTTTCCTTTATTTCCTACTGTGCTAAAACCGTCATTCCAGTCTCCTGAGCCAATTTTAGGCAATCCGTTTTCACCAAAATTCAGGCTTTTTTCTATTGCTTTAATGCAATGCTCATAGATGCTTCCTTTTTGCTCACTTGGCAAATATTTTTCATATCGTTCATCTTGCCCTTCTTCTAAAACTGCACCTTCTAAATAGTTTGTATCAATGTCTAAAATACTATAGTCTCCTGTAAAATTAATATATTCTATTACCACAAATACTAACCATAATAAATCATCTGAAAACCTAGTTCGAATTCCTCTTTGATTTTCTTCATGCCACCAGTGTTCTACGTCTCCTTCTATAAATTGATGTTCACCATGCTTAATAATTTGCTTTTTTAAAATTTTGGGTTCTAAATATTTTAATCCGATTACATCTTGTAATTGATCACGGAACCCAAATGCTCCGCCTGATTGGTAATAGCCAGTTTTACCGATGAGCCTACTGTTAATAATTTGATAAACTATCCATCCATTTAATAAAATATTAGTTGACTCGATTGGTGTATATACTTGCATTTTTCCTAGAAACTCTTTCCAATTATTTTTTACTTCATTCAATTCCTGCTTACAATTAGCTATTTTTTGGTATTTATAAGCTATATTTTTGCAATCCATTTCTTCCTCTTCTGCTCCTAGAATAATAGAAATTTGTTTTTCTTCAAAACTTTCCAATTCTATTTCAATTTCATATGCCATACATGCTTTTTTACCTAATGAGTTCTGATTATTTAAAGAAACTTTTCTTAAGGCACTTGGGTTTGTAATTCCTCCTTCTCCTAAAAAGAAATTTTTATCTCCTGTATAAGATTTGATTTTCTCACTAGAAGAAATATAAATCCTTGTTTTTTCCATTTCTTCTCTGTATAAATTCTTGGCTTGCACTAAGTTACTATTTTTATCAAATTTCAAATCAATATAACCATTGGATTTTATTTCATCTTCTCCTATAACTGGCTTGATATAATAATATAATTTCAATTTTTTTCGATTTGGTGTTTTGTTTTTTAAATTCAAAATTCCTACTTTACAGCTATCTTCTTTTGGTACAAAAATTTCTAATTCTTGCTCAATTCCATCACTTTTGTGTAGATATTTGCAATAGCCAAATCCATAGATAATATTATAATTTCGGTTATCTGGCATTGGATTTAATCCAATTGACCATGCTTTTTGATTTTCTCTATCTTTTAGATAAATAATTTCAGAAGGAATATCATAATTGGGTTGATTGGTCCAACTAGATACTCGGTTTAATCGACAATTTTTATACCAACTATAGCCTCCTAAGTTTTGTGTTACAAGAGTTCCAAATTTTTCATTTGCTAAAATATGGCTCCATACAGTAGGTAGTCGATTTTCTTGATTGGTTCGTATGATATACTCTTTTCCATCTGCTGAAAAGGCACCATATTCATTATAATATTTCAATTTTTCATTTTCAGTTAGAAGGTCGATATCGTCATTTTCTTCTTCATAAAATATTGGTTTTTGTATTTCTTCTCCAATTATTTCTTGTTTTTCTTTATAATTTTCTTCTATATCTTTGATATTACTTCGTAATCCTCCCTTTTCGCTATCAATGATGATTTCTGCCAAAAATTCTAACAGTTCAACATCTTTTTTAGCAATTTCTCCTTTACTTAGTGTAAATATGCCCCCTCTTTGATTTTTTAAATATCCCATATGTTGATTTAAAATATTTCCTTCAATTTCTTCTTTTACATAGTTTTCGTAACTATGTTTTTCTTCATCTAAAATGACTAATTCTGTTTCTACACTTTTCATTTTAAAAAATTCATGTGCTTTTAAAACTTCTTTTAAAAGATAGCCATCATTTACATTTCTTATTTTTACTAAAATAATTGGTAAATCTCCAGAAATCCCATATTTCCATAGTTCACTTTGGCAATAATGGTTTTGTTTTTTCTTGTTTTGTAAAAGTTGTGCTTTAATCGGATTATCAAAAACAAGATAAGATAACATTTTTTGATACATTTCTCTATCGCTACCTTTGATGCCTAAATATCTACTTTCTGCTTCTACTCTTGCTTTTGTTAGTTCAAATTCTTTGGTTACTTTCTCTGCTATTTGATATTTCTTAATATTTTCAATTACATTTTTTTCTTGTTCATTTACCGATAAAATAAAATCAATAATTGCTTCTTCTTGTGGTTTTACTTTAATCGTTCTTTTTAAGGCTACAATCGGTTCTGTTACAAGTCCTGTTCGTTTGGATAAAGGAATAGAATTTTTTACCATATTAGGAATTCCTAAATTCCCTTTCCCAATAAACTTTTCTTCATCAATTTCGTATTCAAAATCCCCAATTGTTTCACTATTTGTGGATAAATTGGCTCCTAAATAAACTTTTGGCTGATTGGCTTCTCTATTTTTTCTTTCTATTATAATGCTATTTGTTTCTTCGTCTAATTTATTAATTAAAAATAAATTATTAAAAGCTGGATGGGCATAATCTTGCTCTTTTTTCGATAGCACTGGTTCAAAATAACAAGTTATTTCTAATATTTCTTCTTCTCTTCCTTCATTTTTTAGCATAACTCTTCTTAATTCTACTGGTGAATTTTCATATTGTTCCTCATCATGATTTTTTCCTCCGTCCCCAAAATCATCTTTCTCCTGATGGTTAGAACTTATGGTTGTTTGGATGATGGTTTTGATATTTCCATTGTGCATTTCTTGTTCGTTTTTATCTGGCATGAAGCTAATTTGATATTGATTTTCTTTCTTTTCATTATGTGAATAGTTAGAACTCCATATCGTTTTTGTCTTAATATTTTTAATGGCAAAGAAAATCCCTTGTGAATAGTCATCTGTTGGCTTAAATCGATTAATATAAATGTCTTTGTATTTACTAACTCCTTCTCCTTTTGCATTCATAGCTATTACATAATTTTCATTCGAAATAAAATTACCAGACATTAATTTTTCATCTATTTTTTTGTAGGTAGTTTGTACGTAATTTTCATAGTCTTTATACTTTAATTTTTCAATTTTTTCTTTTTTCTCTTTGGTTATAATAGCTTTTTCTGGCATGGTTTCTTGCAAAAGAATACTAACGGCTTCTATTTCAGGATTTTGCATAAATCTTTTTTGTAAAATATTATCTTGAAATAGGTTATTGATGCTAAGCAAAATTAATCCTTGATGATGTGCCATATAAGTTCTAACAATTGCTGAATTCTCTCCTTTTTCAACTCTTTCTGGTGTATAGTCAATTGCTTCGTAAAATCCAAATTTATCATACATGCCTTCTTTTTCTAGCCTTTTTAAATTCTGTATTTCTTCTTTTGGCACCTCTGTTATAGCTAATATTCCTCCATAACTAGAAACTACCATTTCATCTGCTAGTCCTCTTTTTAGTCCTAGCCAAGGTATTCCAAAAGCTTTATACTGATAATTTGCCTTTAAATCTTTTACATTGAAAGCTGATTCTGAAATTCCCCAAGGAATGTTTAGACTTTTACTATATTCCATTTGTGCTTTAATTAGGAATTGACAAGACTCATCTAATAAACTCCCTTTATATTTTGGAATATTGATATTTGGCATTAAATATTCAAATGCTGTTCCTGACCAAGAAACTAGTCCTTTATACTTGCCTAATGTAGTCAAAGTTCTACTTAAATGGTTCCAATGTCTACTTGGCACATCTTTTTTGGCAATTGCCACCAAACTTGCTTGTCTTGCTTCTGAAGCTAACAAATCATAGTAGGAATCTGTTAATTTGTTCTCCTCTATATTAAAACCAATTGAAAAAAGTTGTTGTTCTTGGTCATAAAGCACACTAAAATCTGTATTTTCAATTAATCTCTCAATTGCCAAGAGGGACGGCCCTTTTTGGCAATTTTCTAGAAATGCTTTTGTGACATATAGATATCCTACTAAGTTTCCACTGTCCACGGTGGACACATATCTTGGATTTAATGGTTCTTTTGTTTTTATATTGTACCAGTTATAAAGATGTCCATTCCATTTTACTAGACTTTCTATGGTATTAATAATTTTTTCAATTAAGTTTAGTGCTTTTTCTAAATCGATATATTGCAAATCATAGGCAGAAATAACGGCTAATAAAGAAAGTCCTATATTGGTTGAAGAAGTTCTAGGTACAATTTTTTCTTTTCTATCTTCTTGATAGTTGTCTGGAATTAGGTAATTATTTTCTTCGGTTAGATAGGTTTCAAAGAATTTCCAGGTTCGTTTTCCTATGTCTAAAATATATTGCTTTTCTTCTTTATTTAATTGTTGAATGGCACTTATTTCTTTAATTTCTTGACTGATATACCACATAATAATTGGCATCAATAGCCAATAAATTCCTAACAAAACTGCAAACCAATTGATTTTTAAAAGCCCTATTGCTATGCTAATAATTCCAACTAAGACATTTACTGCCATTTGGTTGTAATAGGATATTAAGTTGGATTTTGCTTGTTTTTCTGCTTCTTCTGAAGTGGTCCATTCGAGTAAATGTTTATGTGAAAAATTTACTCGGTATAATGTTTTCAAAATAGATTTTCCTGAAATGTAGGCTTTATAGGGTAAGCACCCGTAGGGTTAAAATGGCTCTTGTTATGCTTCCTTTTATTCCTGATATTTTAGGTGTAAAGGTTTTTTGCTTTTCTTCTCCTTCTTTTCGAAAGATACAGGCATTTAATAATTCTAGTAAATACGGAAAAATACTAACTGCTATTAAAATTCCAACCGTTATATAAATTACTTTTTCTTGTAGAATTCCAATTATATTGCAATATACAATAGCAACCAGAATTGCTATTTCAATTAGACTTCTTCTTAAATTATCAAATATTTTATATTTTGAAAGTAAATTGAGTGGACTTTTCATTCCTATCCATCTTGTAATTTGCCAATCTCCTCTAATCCACCTAGAAAGACGGTTCATAAAACTATTGTATTTGGTTGGATAACCATCCATTAATAAAATGTCAGTAGCTAATCCACATCGCAAATAACATCCTTCTAATAAATCATGACTTAGAACCGTATTTTCTGGAATTTGATTTTCTAATACGGTTTCATATACTGCTAAATCATAAATCCCTTTTCCTGTGAAAATTCCTTCTCCAAAATTATCTTGGTACATGTCTGATATGGCATTGGTATAACAATCGGTTCCTCCTGCTCCTGCAAATATTTTAGTAAAACGTGTTTGATAGCTGATGTCTAAATTCACACCAATTCTTGGTTGCAAAATGCCATATCCGTCTACTACAATGTTTTGTTCTTTATCAATGACAGGTTGATTTAGTATATGGGCCATGGCTCCTACTAACTCAAACGCTGAATTTAAAATCAAATCAGTATCTGCATCTAAAGTAATGATATATTTTATTTTTTTCTTTTCTTGATTTTCTAGTGTATTGACACGGAATGGATTTTTGATTTTTCCTAATAAATATTGATTAAATTGGGTTAGCATTCCTCTTTTTCGTTCCCAACCCAAATAACTTCCTTCTTTTTCGTTCCATTGGCGTTTTCGATAGATAAATCCAAATATAGGTTGATACTTTTCGTTTAATTCTTTTACTAACTTTTCTCCTTCGCTTATTACCTCTTCATCAAACGCTTCTTCTCTTTTATTACTTTCGGAACAGTCTCCTAATAACGTAAAATAGATATTTTCGGATTTATTAGCTAAATAAAATACTTCTAATTTTCGCATTAATTCTTGTACTTTTTCTTTTGATTTTAAAATGGTTGGTATTACTACCATGGTTCTATTTTCTTCATCAATTCCATGAGAAAAATCTAATTTTGGAATTGGTTTTGGCTTTATCACTTTACTTAATACGTATTGTATAATTTGTACTGCTATTTCTGAAGCTGGTATCAGGAATACTAGAAAACTTACTAGATTTAGCCCAATTAAACCACTTAATCCGAATGGATAATAAGCTACTTAGTAGGACAACTCCTAATACATAAGCTCTTGTTTTATCTTTTGGGCTCATTTGTCTACTTGTTTTGTATTGTAAAATATCATATAATTCATTAATTCCTTTGTCGATTAGATAATATCCTATGTGTGCTTGCTTTTGCTTTCCCTCCACTTTTTGCGATAATGCTAAGGCTTTTTTGGCAATATAAATTTCTGATATTTTTGTTTTTTTAGCAATTTCTTTAATCCTACTTCTGTAATAATCTTTTGTTTGGTCATCCATTCTTTCATAAACACCTGTTGGATCTTGTCTTAAAATTTCTTCTACTCCATTGATTTTTTCAAATATCTCTAAAAAGTTAATTCTTTGGATTTTTTTGATACTTGTTATACTATTTCCTATGGATACTTTTCGAACTGCTATATCAAAATGTTCCTTTTTAATTACTTCTGATACGGTTGTTCCTGTCATTTCGACTGCTTCTTCTAAAGCTTTTAAATAACCATATTCTTTTTTTCCATAACGTTTTAGAATATAGGACATGTACTCAATAAAAGGATATCTCATGCTTTTGAATATGTCCCTTTCTAGCTTTTTGGAATTATTTTTAAAGCGTTGCTCTGTTTTCTCTTTATTTTCTACTAGTCTTTCTACTATATTTTCCGCTCTATATTTTTGCATTTGACAACTGTATATTTTTTCACAAATTTCTCGAATATTTTCAATCATAGCAATTTGAAGAAATAACCCAATGTTCCATATTTCTTCCATACTTAGTGTCTTTTTGGTTTGATAACTGATTAAATAATCTTCTAAATCTTTTCTTTCTATTTTATTATCGGTATAGGCTACAATTTCACTTGCTAGTACATAAATTCTGGCAAATCCTCTATAGGTTCCATTGGCTACTCCTACAAAATTGGTGTATTTTTTTAGGGTTAGTTCTTTTTCGATTTGTTTGACTGTTTCTTCTATGATGTATAAGTTATCTAATAGCCATTCTCCTGCTGGATGAATGCTAATTCCTAATTTTAGATGTTCATTTAATAGGTTATATACTTGTTCAATTACTTTGAAGTTTTCTACCATTTGTGGTACAGGATAGGTTTCTTTTTCGGATTGATTGGTTAAATTATGGTTGGATGCTATTTTTTGTAGATGGTTTTCTAATTGGCTTTTGTCTACTAGCGTTCCGTTTATTTTTAATACTTTATTTGTTTTCAAAAAAATTCCACTCCTTGCTTTTTATAAGTTTTATACTTATTGTTTGCAAAGTGTGGAAATTTTATGCATTTTAAAAAATTTTATAATGGAGCAGACTGGGATTCTAATAGCCAATCAATAATGTTTTTATGAATAATTCCATTTTGACTATAATCTATTTTATCCATTGTAATTACATACTTAGGAAAATTGTCAGCTACGTTTTTATAAGCTCCAAATTCTCTTTTTATTACTTCATCACTTGATAAATAATCTGCTACTTGAATGTAAAATCTTTCTCCAAAATTATCTACTACAAAATCTATCTCTCCTTTGTCTGTTTTTCCTATATATACATCATATCCTCTTGCTATTAACTCATTATATACAATGTTTTCTAATCTTCCTCCTACCTTTTTTTCGATTGGAGAACTTTTTAATTGCAATAATCCTAAATCTACTAAATAATATTTCTCTAGTAAAGTCATTACAGATTTTCCTCTTATATTATATCTACTTACTTTATCAGCTATCATTGATTGATTAATGTATTCTATATAATTCAAAACTGTATCTACACTTGTTGTGATATTATCACTTTTTAAAAATTTTGTGATGGAATTAGCAGATATCACTCCTCCTATGTTTTCCATCATAAATTGAATAACTCTATTTAAAAGATTAACATCTTTTATTTTGTTTTTCTCTACAATATCTTTTAATATTACTGTATTATATAAATCTCTAAGATACATTTTTCTTTCTTGTATGCTTGTAGAATTATAGATTTGAGGCATTCCTCCCCATTCTAAGTATTCTAGAAATGCTTCTTCTTTTTCTTTTTTAATTCCTTGACTTTTCTCTAGTTCAAGATATTCTGCAAAGGTAAATGGCATCATTTTTATACTAATATATCTACCTGTTAGATGTGTTGATAGCTCACTTGAAAGAACTTTACTATTAGAACCTGTTATAAATATACTAACATTCATGGTTGCTTTAAATGAATTTATTACTTTTTCAAAGTCTTGTACATTTTGAATTTCATCAAAAAATAGATAATGCTTTTCTTTGTCTTTTATTTTATTTTTTACATAGTTATTGAATTCTTTTGGTTTTGTATATTCTGTGTAGTCATAATCTTCAAAATTGATGTATATAATATGGTCTTCTGGAATTCCTTTTTCTTTTAATTCTTCTATTATTTGGGTCATCAATACCGATTTCCCTGAACGTCTAACACCAACTATTATTTTTATTAATTCACTATCATAAGAATCTCTTATTTTTTTTAAATACATTTCACGTTTTATCATACTTTATAATATTCCTTTCTCTTTCTTTATCTATTTATTTTATCTTATCACGTTTTTTCCTTTTTGTCAATTCTTTCGAGTTTGTTCTAATCTTTTTTATTTTTAATGAAAGTTTAGAGTTGTTTATAATCTTTAATAATATTGTTTGCAAAGTGTGGAAATTTTATGCATTTTTAAAATTTAAAAAAGAAAAAGACGTTATTAACGTCTTCTCCTCTTTCTTCCTTTGTTTTGCTTGGATATAATATAGGAAACAGTATAAATCCAGATTGCAAAGAAAGCTATTCCTATGATGTTACATAATATCTTTGTTTCTGTTGTAGCTAATAAATAACTACTTACCATACCTACTATTGCTACCATGTTTACTAAAAATGCAACTAATTTCTTCATGTCGTTCCTCCTTATTTATTGGCTATACTCCCCTAGCCAAAATCTTTCAACTGTTACTATACTTCTATTATACCACTTTATGTTAAAAAATGCAAAAATCAGTTTTTATCATAAAAATAATCTGTAATACCATTATAAATTCCCCACGCCAATCGATTTTGATATTCATCATCTAACAACTGTTTTTCTTCCTCTGGATTGGATAAAAATCCACATTCCACAATGGAAATTGGTATTTCCACATGTTTCATAATATAAACGGTATCTAGTTTCATGGCAACTCTTTTATTTTCTTTTTGAATAGCTTCATTTAAATTAGCTTGAATTTGTTTGGCTAAATTTATACTTTTTTCGTCTCCATTTTTGTAAAAGCATTGCCATCCCCAGTATTGTTGTTGTGGTATTTTGTTTAGGTGAATACTAACAAAAATATCGGCACTTGATTCATTTCCTATTTTTACTCGATTATGAATGTCTGATATTTTCTTTTGTTTTAAGGTTTGACTATCTAAATCATAAATAGCGTTTTCATCTGAACGGGTTAGAACAACCGTACTTCCACTTGTTTCTAATAGATTTTGTAATTTTAATGCAATTTTTAGATTGGTTTCTGCTTCTGTTGTTCCATTGCTACTTTGCGCACCTTCATCTGGTACCCCATGTCCTGCATCGATTACTATGGTTTTTCCTGATACTGGCGTGGCTGTTGTTTCAATTGTGTTTTGCTGTTGGTTTTGTTTTATGGCATTATTGCCCTCGTCTTGGTGGTTTGCTATTTGAAAGGTGAATGCAAATACTGCAATTAATAAACATGAGATTATGATTTGTATTCTTTTTTTACTGATAACTATCATTTTAAAACTCCTAATATAAATATTCTATTTTATTTATATTAGGAGTTTTACTTTATTATGCTATTTTTTATGTACTTTCTCATATCTACAGTCTCTATCTTAAGGTACAAGTACTGCACGAAAGGAACCGTTGTTCAAATCCACTTCCATCTCCTAAGCTGAAGCAAAACGAACCTGGATGAGTAGTACTATAATGACCACTACGGCAAAAGAAAATTAGTGAAGTCCCTCCTGGAAACTTTGATTCTTCCGAGAACCAAGAATTGGTCAAACTACTGTCACTGTTTGATGTTTCATACACCGCATCTCCTTTATACTTTTGAGCTGTTGTATAATCTTTTTCATACACCATTTTATATTCTGTACTTGTTGCTCTTTCATTTTCAGTTGCTCCATATAAATCTCCACTTGTATTTCCAGCATAATCATTTGATGTTAGCGTTCCAGAATTCACATATGATGCTGTTATCTCCCATGCACCTCCATTTAAATCATATATTCCATTTGCATTATATGTCGTACTTTGCTTTTTATTCGTTGTATAAATATTTTGTTTTTTGTTAGTTCCACCAGTATAACAATTACTGTTGGTATTTTTCGCTATTTTCTGACCATTTGTTCCGATATTTACTATATCCTAGGTAACTAATTGCACCCCATTCACTATTTTTTGCCATATGACTTTTTAATGTTACTGTCTCTCCAAATTTACTCTTTTTAGCTAGTTGGTATTGTTGATTTATTGTCATATTTGTTAAGCTTGTTACTCCTGGTTTCACACTTAAATTCGTAGATGTTCCTGTCGCCTCAAATTTTCCTACCCAAATTCGTTCTAATTCTCCAAAGCCTCCTCCTGTAGAAGCATTACTTGTAAATGCAGGATGTACTAACCATTCATTTTGAACCTTATTCGTATACGTCACTTGGCTAGGTTCTGTCAATAAAGTTCCTGTTTCTCCATTTAAAAAGTTATTATTAGTATCTAAAA
>CANEEJ010000038.1 GCA_947426525.1 uncultured Clostridium sp.
ATATATATCCTAGATAAATGGCTATTTTAAAAGACAGAACCCGGCTTACAGATTTACTCTTTTTTTGTTGCCCAAAAATTTTGACAAAAAAAGTCTAAGAGTGTTATAATCCACATAAAGGAAGATAGACCTGTCCCAAAACACGACAAAATGTCTACCTCTGTGCCTGTCCCAGAACACGACACAAAAACAAAAAAGGAGCGAAAAGAAGATATGAAAAACATTGATTTCTTAGCAACAGATGGCGTTATGCTAAATGGAATTTTATATGAAAGTAACCATAAAGAACAAGGAAAAGAAAAAACAATAATCTTATCTGTTCATGGCATGACAAGTGATTGTTTGAAAAAAAGAGATCAAATAATAGGCAAGAAGGCAAATCAAGCAGGAATTGACTATTTTTGCTTTAATAATAGAGGAAGTGAATTAGCAAAATACATCCAGAAAAACATAGAAAATCAAAAAGAGAAAAAACTTGGTGGAACTACTTATGAAGATGTTTTAGAAAGTTATGAAGATATTGTAGGAGCTATCTTAAAATTGAAAGAACTAGGTTATCAAAATATCTATTTACAAGGTCATAGCTTGGGATGTACTAAAATTGTATATACGTACCAAGAATTGAAAGAAGAAAAAGATACTTTATTAGAAAATATTAAGGGAATTATATTACTTTCTTTAATTGATATTCCTGGAACTTTGCAATTCTATTTGGGAGAGAAATTTATAGATTATTTAAAAATAGCAGACGAGAAAGAAAAAGAAGGAAAACTGTTAGAATTAATGCCAAAAGAAGCATTTATCCATCCAATAAGTGTAAAAACCTTTCTAAGATATGCGCGAGATAATCAAGAAATCGATTTTGCTAACTATGGAAAAGATAGTAAATTAGAGAAATTAAACAATATTGAGGTTCCTTTGTTTATGAGATGGGGAAATGTAAAAGAAATGATATTGCAAGAAGCAGAGGAATTAGTAAATATTGTGAATAACACAATCAGTAATCCGCACAAAGATATTGATTATATCGATGGAGCAAATCACAGTTATGAAGAGAAAGAAGAAAAATTAGCAGAACAAATCCTAGCATTTATCAAAAAGTAAGGAGAGGAAACAATGGCAAATATCTTTGATTATATGAATTGGAGAGATTTGAAATTAAAACAAGTAGAATTTAATGAAATTGACAATTTGATTTTAGCAAGATTATCCTATTTCCCATTTGATGGCTATATACAAGAAGGGGAAGAAATAACGTTAAAAGAAGCTTATCATAGATACAAGGAGGTAGGAACAACAGGAAGAATTTTACAACAAGAAGATATTGATTTATATCCAATTCTTGCTAATAGCACTAGATTTGGAAACATGATACTTTGCAATTATACGAACAAAATTGATTCAATTCAAGAAAAGCAATTTTCAGCTATTACCATATTAATGGAAGATGGTACAATGTATGTAGCTTATAGAGGAACAGACAATACGATTGTTGGCTGGAAAGAAGATTTTAACATGAGCTTTAGTGAATTAGTGCCAGCGCAAACAGAAGCGGTAGTGTATTTAGAAAAAGTAGCCAAACAATATAAAAGAAAAATTCGTATAGGAGGTCATTCAAAAGGCGGAAATTTAGCAGTTTATGCATCTGCATTTTGTTCTCCTAAAATACAGAAAAGAATTATTAATGTGTATAATAATGATGGACCAGGTTTTTGTGATAACATTGTTAATAGTGAATGCTATCAAAGTATACTGAATAAAGTACATACCTATATTCCACAAACGTCTATCATTGGAAGGTTATTAAACCATCAAGAAAAGACTACGATTTTAAAAAGTACAGAAACAGGGATTATGCAACATAGCTTATATTCATGGCAAGTTCTAGGCGGAGAATTTGTAAAAGATGAGTTAACAAGCTCAAGTGAATTTATGGATAAAACAATAACGAATTGGCTAAAAGAAGTAACGCCAGAGCAAAGAGGAAAATTTATCGATACCATATTTGAAATCATAAACACAACACAAGCAGAAACATTATCAGACATAAAAACGAAAGTATTTACCAATACGAAAATGATGGTAAAAACTTATCAAAATTTAAGCCAAGAAGATAAGAAAATCATGACAAAAACCATAGAAGAATTTTTTAGAATTGGAAAAAGTAATATACGAAAACCAAAAATAAAAAGAAATTAAAGATACGAAGGAGAAAAAAATGAAACAAGAAAAAGAAATGAGACAAAAGCGAAAACAGAATATGAAGATATACTCACTATACCGAGCAATATCTTGTGATTTGATATTTTATTATGCTATAGAATTTTTATTTTTAACACAAGTAAAGCATATAAGTCCTTCCGACATTGTCCTAAGTGGTGCTTTTTATTCTATTTTTATGATTATTTTTCAAATTCCAGCCAGTATCATTATTGACAAAATAGGAACTAAAAAATGTACGATTCTGGCTAATATATTTAACATCATATTTGTTGTACTAATCATAGGATGTGAAAACTTAGGAATGTTGATTTTAGCACAATTTATCAGCGCTATATGTTTTTCACTAAAAGACATATCAGATAAAGCACTTATCCAATATTCTATTCCAGAAACAACCAAACAAGGAGAAATATTTTCTAAATTAGAAGGAAAAGGAGCAAAAGACTACTACTTGTTAAATGCAGTAACTTATGTACTTTCTGGATTTTTATACATAGTAAATCCTTATATTCCTGTTGTAGGAAGCCTATGTTTTACCATACTTGCTACTTTTATGTCATTAGGTTTTGAGGATGTAGAAGAAAAAAGAGAAAAACAAGATACCAAAAAGTATATGACAGATTTATGGGAAGGCGTAAAATTTATTGCACAATCACAACGATTAAGAAGCTTATTTTTATATGCAGGAATTAGTTGGGGCGTTTTTTGCCTAATGGGAACCTATCGTTCTAGTTTGTTAGTAGACATAGGAACACCAGAACAAGTAATTACTATCATAGCAGCAATTATAAGTGTTGCAGCAGCTATTGGTTCCAAAAGACAAAAACAATTTCACAGACATTTTCGAAACAAAGCTCTATCCACTATTTTAATCCTAGTAACTATTTCTATCCTAATAGCAGGAATAACGGGAGTTATGAATATCTCTTATGGAGTGAGCCTAAGTATCATAACCATGTGCTTTGTCATGATAGACTTAGCAAAAGGAATGGGAGAGGTATTAGCCAGCAGATACTTAAGCAATTTTGCCAGTGAAAAAATACTAACACAAATCTATGCTGTCAATGCTATTAGTAGAAACTTATTTAGAGCTATTATCAGTTTCTTAGGAGCATACTTATTAGGAATTACCAGTACAGCTAACAGTATGATTTTAGTAGGAATTATATTATTAATCACAGTTTTAGGACTTATGAGTTATATGAAAACAAGATTAGGATTAAAGCCAAAAGAATATGATAAAACAGAGTTTTTTGAAAAATGAGACGGTTGGGGACAGGTCTTAAGTGTCTCATTTTTGTATTTTTACTAATATTTATTTAAGAAATCGAGAAAAAGTGAGACACTTAAGACCTGTCCCCAACCGTCTCATTTTTCTTATGGAAAGGAAAATAGAAATGATAAATCTAGCCAAACAATTAAAAGAATATAAAACATTAATTGGAGTTACTGCTCTTGTTCTAACTGCATGTATTGCAATTTTTGCTTTTACAGAAATCAAACCCAAAAAAGAAAATGAAATAGTAAATCATACAAAGTATTTTCAAACACCAGATAGAATGGTTTACAAAGTAAAAGGGAAAGATGAGTATTACGTATATACATTAGGAAATACAGATTACGACATATTATTAAATCAATTGACTAAAAGCATGGAAGGAGGAATTGGAGAGGGAGCTAAGCTATCACAAGAGGAAATGAAAAAAATAGAGCAAGAAGAAAGTTATATCGAACTAGATTATGATACAGTTAGCAAAAATTATATAATAGCTTATCAAAAAGAAAATAGTAATGTTATAAAAAGAACAGATGATGGTGGTATTGTTGTTAAAAACAAGATTCTAGAAGAGAAAGAATTGGAAAAACTACTGAAAAAGCAAACGAAAAACAAAGAAGAATGCTACCAAATGTTAGATAATAAAGAGTACAAAGTATTAGAACCTATTTCCTATGAAGTGCCAAGTTGGTCAAATGAATTAAAAAAATATGAACCAGGAATTTATAGCGTAAGATTAGGAACCAAACAAGCTTGGGAAAAATTTCAAGAAAACAATAAAATTCCAATATCACAAGAAATACCAGAAGAACAATTCCAAAAAACAAATGTCGTAGCAATGATAACCAAATATCCAATTGAAAAAGTTGAAACTAGAATAGGAGGAATAACCTTTTATTTTACAGGAGAAGAGAATACAGACAAATACTATGTGAATGTATATTGTTTTAGCAAAGCAATCAATAGCAATTGCATTTATCGAAATTTTAATGGGATAAATCAAAAAGAAAATACGGCAGAGAGAATAGAAGGAATTCTAACAAAAATAGAAGGGAATACCTACTGGATTCAAAATGAAAAATTAGAAACGAAAAAATTGATATTAGAAAATCAAAAGATTATCAATAATAGAACAGAAAAAGAAATGACAGTTCAAGAAATACAAGAACAAGACAAAATACAAATTAGCAAAGCAATCCAAAACGAAGAAGAAATATTTTTGAAAGAGGAAAGCAATATTAGAGTAACAAGAAATATAAAAGGTGAAGCGTTAAAAAAAGAATTATTAGATGCACAAGAAGTTTCTATGACAATTGAAAAATTAACAGAACAAGGAAATAAGGTTCTTCTAACTGGAAGAATAACAGATTATTATAGTGAACTCGAACAAGCCAATTTTGAAGTTCAGGTTGCCGTTGATAAGGATACGCAAATTTTTTCAACCACTAAAAATCAACTAGAAGAACTACAAAAAATGGAAGAAAGAGGAGATACCATTTTTGTAACCTTTCGAGATAGGGAAAAAGAACAAGGAAGATTAGTAGCACAAAACATAGAAGTAATGGGTTGTTAAAGGAGAGAATTTTATGAAAAATAAGAAAGTAATCATTGCAACAATAATTATAATTTTAGTAATTGGAATGATAGGTGTAGGGATTATAATTACCAAAAAACAAAGTGAAGAAAAGGCTAAACAAGCACTAACAGAATTTATTGGATTTCTGAATGACAAAAATTATGAAGCTATGTATGAAAAAGTAATTCCTATAAATATGAGTAAAGAAGATTTTATCAATCGAAATAAAAATATTTACGAAGGAATTGATAGTAGTGACATCAAAATAGAAATTCAAAAAATAGAAAAACAAAAAGGAAATTATCAAATTGATTATCATGAAAAGATGTATACAGCAGGAGGAGAAGTAGATTTCAACAATACAGTCATAATAGAAAAAGAAAACAAGGAATATAAATTAAAATGGTCTTCTAGTTTTATTTTTCCAGGATTAAAAGAAAATCAAAAAGTAAGAATTTCAACAATTAAAGCAAAAAGAGGAGATATTCTAGACCGAAATGATGTAAAACTAGCAACAGATGGAAATATCTTATCAGCAGGAATTGTACCAGGAAAATTAGGGGGAAATAAAGAAGAAACAATTAACAAAATAGCAGAATTAACAGACGTTTCTGTAGAATATATCAACCAACAATTAAATGCTTCTTGGGTAAAAGAAGATACATTTGTTCCGATTAAAAAAATTTCAGCCAATAATACAACATTAAAAGAGAATTTACTTCAAATACCTGGCATATTAATTAACCAAGAAGCGGGAAGAGTTTATGCGTTAGGAAAAGAAGCAGGACATTTAATTGGATATGTACAATCCATAAATGCAGAGGAGCTAGAAGCAAATGAAGGAAAAGGATACAATACCACTAGCAAAATCGGAAAATCAGGATTAGAAAGGGCTTATGAAGAAACATTACGTGGAATTGATGGAACAGAAATTTATATCATAGATGAAAACGGAAATCGAATTGGAGAAATTATCAAACAAGATAAACAAGATGGAAAAGATGTAAAACTTACCATTGATAGTAGTTTACAAACCAAAATCTATGAGCAAATGAAAGAAGATAAAGGACTTTTTGTTGCCATGCAGCCCAAAACAGGAGAACTAATGGCATTAATAAGCACACCAACTTTTGATTCTAATGACTTTGTAGTAGGAATGACAAATAAACAATGGGAAACACTAAACAATGACGAAAGTAAGCCATTATATAATCGATTTACACAAAAATATTGTCCAGGCTCTACTTTTAAACCAGTGACAGGAACAATTGGATTAACAACTGGTAAAATAAATGCAAACGAGGATTATGGCTATACAGGAACGAGTTGGAAAAAAGACAATTCATGGGGAAATTATCAAGTTACAACATTAACAGCCTATAATGGTAGCAAAAACTTATTAAATGGAATGATTCATTCGGATAATATTTATTTTGCACAATCAGCTTTAAAAATAGGAGCAGAAACATTAGCAGAAAATCTAGATAAAATAGGATTTAATGAAACGATAGAATTTCCGCTAAATTTAGCAAAATCACAATATGCCAATCAAAATGGAAAGCAAATAGAAGGAGAAACTAAATTAGCAGATACGGGATATGGACAAGGAAGTGTTTTAGTTAATCCAATTCATATGGCATCTATCTATTCAGCATTTGCTAATCAAGGAAATATGTTGAAACCATATATCGAATATGCTGATGGCAAAACCGAAATTTTCAAACAAAATGCTTTCACAACAGAAGCAGCAAACACAATTAAAGAAACCTTGGTACAAGTTGTAGAAAATCCAGCAGGTACCGCAAATGATATGAAGATGAATGGTATGACAATAGCAGGAAAAACAGGAACGGCAGAATTAAAAACTTCAAGTGAAGATAAAGAGAGTGGTACATTAGGATGGTTTGATTGTTTTACCGATGATTTATTGCTTATTGGTATGGTAGAGAATAGTCAAGATAATCGAGAGGGAGGAAGTCATTATTTAATTAAAAAAATAAGAAATGTATTTTAAAAAAGAAAGGTCTAACTATAGACTTTTCTTCTTTTTTTCGATATAATAAAAACACAATTAGAAGTAATAGGAGGAGCAAAAAATGTATGAAAGAAGTGCCATTGTTTTAGAAAGATACATGGAAAAAGTTTTAGAATTAAATAAAGCTTACAACTTAAAGAAAAACAACGAAAATTATAAGGAATTAATGAATGAAATAGAAAATTATCAAAACATGACAAGTCAAGGAATAGCTGTTATGCAAGAATTTGATAATACAGTAAAACAAATCGAAAACTTGCAACAACGACAAGAAAAGTTATACAAAGAAAATAAAAATTTAGAAGAAACAAGAACGCAATTATTTAAAGACTTAGGAGAAGATGCAAGAACACTAGAACATAAGTTAACCAAAATAGAAAAAACATTAGAAGAAAACAATAATGAATTAAAAGAAATTAGACAAGAATTCATAGAATGTCTTAGTGATTTTTCGCAAAAACAAAAAGAAAGAAATCAATGTGAAAAAGAAAGAAGAGTAGGAGAAGCAAAACATATAGAATACATTCAAAAAATGAATGAAGAATTTAGTCAAATTGATGTAAAGGATGTTGCTAATTTAAAAGACTTTATCAACTCAGAAAAGGAATTAGTAAGACAAGAAGCACTAGATATCATGAGTAAAAATGGAAAAAATGAAAGAATCGCATTTAATCAAGATGTATTAAAAAAAGCAATTAATACAAGAATTGATATTGCAGAAAAAGAAGCTGAATGTTATATTCTAATATTTGACAGAATGAAAAAAATATTAGCAGAAAAAGATACAGAAACCATCAAACTACAAAAATACAAAAAAGCATTAAGAGACACAAGTATAAAACTAGCTTTTCTAAAAGCAGAAAAAGAATATATAGTAGGATTTTTGGACTACGAAAGAATGACAGCTATTAGTGGTGCACGTGCTCATAAAAAAATGATGACAGAAGCATGTAACAATTTCGAATTAGATATGATGCAAATTAAAAACTTATATGAACTAATTTTAAAAGAAATCAGTAATAAATCAACACAAAAAGCATATAAAGAGTTATATAACAAAACCTATTTAAGAAACATTGAAGACAAAGAAAAGAACTTCGAAGAAGAAGTGAACAACGTTAACATTAGCATGGGAACAGTTATCAACTCAAACTATTGGAGAATTGAAGGAATCAAAAATATCTATATGGTATTTCAAGAAGAAGTATCTGAAAAATTCGAAAAAGACTTATCAGCTTATCAATTAGAAGAACTAGAAGAAACATATGACGACGAGTATGAGGACGACGAAGAGGATTACGATGATGATTATGAGGATGACTATGAAGACGACTATGATGAGGAAGACGAAGAGGATGAATTTGATGACGATAGTGATGACTATGACGAAGATGACGATATAGATGATGAAGAAGAGAACGAAGACGACGATGATGAGGAAGACAACAAAGAGGAAAAACAAAAAGAAGAGGAATTTGATGTAGAAGAAAGCTTAGAAGAAATCATCCAAAAAAGCAGAAAAAAAGAAAACAAAGGCGGATTATTTAACAAACTATTTAAAAAGTAAAAAAGGAAAGGAACAGAGATTTAGAGATGAAATCTCTGTTTTAGCGATTGGAAATAACGTTTTATAAATAAAGATGTGTCCCAAAACCGACATTAATGTCGGAAAAGAACCGTCCCCAAGGGGACATGAAGGAGGAATTATGTTAAAATTACAAAAAATAACCAAAGATTATTTATCAGGAGATACGGCAGTAAGAGCATTAAAAGGAATTGATATTGAATTTAGAAAAAATGAATTTGTGTCTATATTAGGACAAAGTGGTTGTGGAAAAACAACTTTATTAAATATTATAGGAGGATTAGACCAATATACGTCAGGTGATTTAATTATTAATGGTAAGTCTACTAAAAAGTTTAAAAGCAAAGATTGGGATGCTTACCGAAATTATTCAATTGGATTTGTATTTCAAAGTTATAATTTAATTCCTCATCAAACAATTCTTTCTAATGTAGAATTGGCATTAACCATTTCAGGGGTATCGAAAAAAGAAAGAAAGCAAAGAGCCATAAAGGCTTTAGAAGATGTTGGTTTGAAAGAACAAATCCACAAAAAGCCAAATCAATTATCTGGTGGACAAATGCAAAGAGTAGCAATTGCAAGAGCATTAGTAAACAATCCAGATATTATCTTGGCAGATGAGCCAACTGGTGCATTAGATACGAAAACTAGTGTGCAAATTATGGAAATTCTAAAAGAAATAGCAAAAGAAAAGTTAATTATTATGGTTACACACAATCCTGAACTAGCTGAAAAGTATTCTACTCGAATTGTAAAAATATTGGATGGTGTCATTACAGATGATTCTAAACCATTTACAAAAGAAGAGCAGAAACAAGAAGAAGTAACTGCCAAAACGGGAAGAACTTCCATGAAATTCTTTACAGCATTACGACTAAGCTTAAATAATTTAATGACTAAAAAAGGAAGAACCTTATTAACAGCCTTTGCAGGAAGCATAGGAATTATAGGAATTGCACTTATTTTAGCTATTTCAACAGGAGTGCAAAACTATATTAATAAAGTAGAAGAAGATACACTTTCTTCTTATCCTATTACCATTGAAGAATCCACCATTGATATGTCTAGTATGATGGAAAGCATGATGGGAACAGTAGAGAAAAATGAAAATCAAGAAGAAGGAAAAGTGTATTCAGCAGATATCATGAACGAAATGGTGACCACACTTTCCAATAAAAAAGAAAATAACAATTTAGCAGAACTAAAAAAATATTTAGACCAAGGAAATAACGAAATTACGAACAATAGTAATAGCATAGAATATGGTTATAATTTAAAAATTAACTTATACAAAGAAAATACCGATAATGATATTGTTAGAGTTAATCCAAGTACCGTTATGAATGCTTTTGGAATGGGAGAAATGATAGAAGCACAAAACAATTCTTCTGTAGCATCGATGTTTGGAAGTTCTATGATGACCAATACAGATGTATGGATTGAAATGTTAGACAATCAAAAATTATTGGAAACACAATTCGATTTAATAAAGGGAACATGGCCAAAAGAATACAACGAAGTAGTGTTAATTTTAAAAGAAGATGGTAGAATCGATGATTATACTTTATATTCATTAGGATTAAAAGATCAAGATGAATTAAAAGACAAATGGAAAGCGGTAGAAAATGGAGAAAAACTAGAAGAAAAGCAAGAAAGCATATCCTATACTTATGACGAATTGTTAAACTTATCTTTTAAATTGTTGTTAAATTCCGATTATTATAAAAAAGAAAATGGATTATGGCTTAACCAAGAAGACAATGAAGATTATATGAAACAAAAAATAGAAGAGGCAGAAAACATCAAAATAGTAGGAATTATCAAACAAAATGAGGAAAGTGTAGCTTCTACAGCAGTAACAAGCGGAATTGGATATACTAAAAAATTAAAAGAATATGTTATTAATCAATCTAATGAAGCAGAAATTGTAAAAGAACAAAAAGAAAATAAAGAAACCAATGTATTTTCAGGTTTGAAATTTCCAACAGAGGAAGAAAAAGAAAATTACAGTATGGCAAACTTAAGCAAGGAACAAAGAATGGCAATGAGCAGGCTAAGTAGTGAAGAAATTGCAAAAATGATGGAAAGTTATACTGCCAATAAAGATGCTAGCTACGAGAAAAACTTAGAAAAATTATCAGCAGTAGATTTAGAAAATCCAACTTCTATTAATATCTATCCAAAGAACTTTGACGCCAAAGACAAAATTGCTGATGCCATTGAAGCATACAATCAAAAACAAAAAGACGAAGGAAAAGAAGAAAATGTAATTAATTATACTGACATGGTTGGCATTATGATGAAATCAGTTAGTCAAATTATAGATACTATAAGCTATGTATTGATTGCTTTTGTAGCGATTTCCTTGATTGTATCTTCTATCATGATAGGAATTATAACCTATATTTCAGTTCTAGAAAGAACAAAAGAAATTGGAATTTTAAGAGCCATAGGAGCTTCTAAAAAAGACATTTCTAGAGTATTTAATGCAGAGACTTTCATCGTAGGATTTATAGCAGGATTATTAGGAATTGGAATTACCATATTATTAACTATACCAATTAATAGCTTAATCTATACGCTAGCAGGCGTAACGGTAAATGCTACTGTGCCACCAATGGCAGGCGTTATATTAGTGGCAATTAGTATGTTGTTAACTATGATTGCAGGTTTGATACCAGCTAAAATGGCAAGTAAAAAAGATCCGGTAGAAGCATTAAGAACAGAGTAAAGTATATGCTAAGATTGACAAATTCTGCAAAAAATGGCATAATATAAGATGTTAAAATTAAAAATTGTCAAAAAGGAGAAAAAAATGAAGCAATATTATTTCACATCAGAAAGTGTAACAGAAGGGCATCCAGATAAACTATGTGATACCATATCAGATACTATATTAGATAGTTGTATAGAACAAGATAAAAATGCAAGAGTAGCAGTAGAAACATTTGCATCTAGTAATAAAATAACAATAGCAGGGCAAATTACTTGTAAGGGAGAAATTAACTATGAAAAAATAGTTAGAGAAACCATAAAAAATATAGGTTATGGAGATAGTGATATCGACATTGACCCTGAAACATGTCAAATTGATATTAATATTACAAAACAAAGTCCAGATATCGCAATGGGAGTAGATGTAGGAGGAGCAGGAGACCAAGGAATTATGTTTGGTTATGCTTCTGACGAAACAGAAAATTATATGCCTTATGCCATTAGCATGGCACATAAATTGGCAAAAAGATTAACAGAAGTAAGAAAAGAAAAGATAATTCCTTATTTAAGACCAGATGGTAAAACACAAGTAACAGTAGAATATGAAAATGATAAACCAAAAAGAATTGAAACCATATTGATATCAACGCAACATGAAGCAAATGCTACACAAGAACAATTAAGACAAGATATGATTGAAAAAGTAATTAAACAAACTGTACCTGAAAACATGATGGATGAAAATACCAATATTTATATTAATCCAACAGGAAGATTTGTAATAGGAGGACCATTAGGAGATACTGGATTAACAGGAAGAAAAATTATTGTAGATACCTATGGCGGATATGCATGCCATGGTGGAGGGGCTTTTTCTGGAAAAGACCCTAGCAAAGTAGACAGAAGTGGTGCTTATATGATGCGTCATATTGCTAAAAATATCGTAGCCAATGGTTATGCAAAAAAATGCGAAATACAGGTATCTTATGCTATTGGAATGGAAGAACCATTATCTGTATGTATTAATACCTTTGGAACTTCTACTAAGACGGAAGAGGAATTAGTAGCATTAATTAAAGAAAAATTTGATTTAACACCAGATGGTATCATAAAATATTTAGATTTAAAACAGCCAATTTATTCTGCAACTACTAATTATGGACATTTTGGAAAAGAAGAGTTACCCTGGGAAAAAATAATTGAGATGTAAAAAATAGCAAAGGAAGATGAAATTATGAATTTAGAAGATTTAAAACAACAAATAGAAAACTATAAGCCATACAATGAACAAGAAGAAAAAGACAAACAAACCATGCTAAAATACATCAATACATTTGACAACATCTTAGTAAGAGAAAACGAATTTGCCCATTTTACAGCATCTAGTTGGGTTGTGAATAAAGAAAGAACCAAAGTATTAATGATTTATCATAATATTTATCAATCTTGGGCATGGACAGGCGGACATAGTGATGGAGAAGCAGACGCTCTAAAAGTAGCCATCAAAGAGTTAAAAGAAGAAACAGGAGTAGAAAATGTAAAAACATTAAAAGAAGATATTTTTTCATTAGAGGCAATTACAGTAAATGGACATGTAAAAAGAGAAAAATATGTATCTTCCCATATCCATCTAAATCTTACCTATTTGTTAGAAGTAGACGAAAAAGAAACTTTACATATCAAAGAAGATGAAAATAGTGGAGTAAAATGGATACCAATTGAAAAAGTAAATGAGGTATCAAAAGAAAATTGGATGAAAGAAAATGTTTACACGAAATTAAATAAAAAGTTGAAAGAATTGTAAAAATATGTTAAAATGACAAATGAAAAAACGAACGAAAAAAGGAGAAAAAATGTACAAAATCGATAAAGTTCAAAAAGAAAATCAAAGAATTCACACAATGGGAAAAATGATTAGTGCAATTCTTTATCTTATACTCATCCCAATTATTATATTTAACTTTACGTTAATTATAAAATCATTTATGAAACCTCATGAAACACCAGATTTTTTGGGATACAAAAGCTTTGTAATTGTGTCAGGAAGTATGGAACCCACTATAAAAAAACAGGATGCCATTTTAGTAAAGAAGGTTTCAGAAGAAGAGATTAAAGTAAATGATATTATATCTTTCACTACGAAAAACCAGATAAATGTAACACATAGAGTAATTAAAATAGAAGAGGAAAATGGAATTAAAAAATATACGACCAAAGGAGACAACAACAATACAGAGGACAAAGAAAAAATAATTTATAAGCAAATCGAAGGAAAATATCAATTTAAAATTAATCAATTTGGAATGGTTATCCAAATCTTAAAAAGTAAAGTAACATTAATGATACTAGTGATAGCTATAATTTTAATAACTTGCTATCAAGGAAGGCTGAAAAAGAAAAAACAAGAAAGAAAACAAAAACGAGAGAAATATGAAAAAAGAGACGCTAAGAACGGTGATTAACCACCTGTTCTTAAGCGTCTTTTTTCTTTAGAGATGGTACTTTAGAAAGCCTCAGGATGTTTCCTTTTTAAATCAGAAAACATGTCATATTCACGGTCAGCCTTTTTCATAATAGAAGATGCCGTAAAATAGCCGCCAAAGATAGCAAGAATAAGTACAAAGATAGCTAACAAAACAAGTAAAGTATTATCTTTTTTCTTTCCTTTGCCACCAAAGAGAGCTTCTGCAACTCTACCTAAGGCACTTGGTGCATTCCGTGCAACACTTACCGTGTTGTGAATTTGAGCAAAAGAATTCCATCCAGCCGTTAGGCCGTTGGCTAAGGTTTTCTCTTCCCAAAAATTTTTCAAACTACGTATCCAAATGTAAAAACCAGTTGGAACGATAGTTACAACACAGAAGAGATAAATCAAATCTGATGAGAGTTGCTCAAACATCAGGATAGTATTAGTATCTACTTCTGCAAGTTGTAAGAAAATGGGAGAGACAAGTAATAGAATGTAACCGTATACCATAGTAAATCCGGCGATTGCCATGATATAACCAGTTATGATATAGGCTCTGAAACTACCACCTACTTCTTTTGACTCAGACCAATACCGACCAACATAACTAGCATTTGCCCAAGAAATCCCAAAGTTAACAACGAGTACCAGCAGTAATAATAAAATTGTCATGTCCATATCTCCTTTTCTTTTTTGTGCATCAGTATATAATAACATACTGAAATTGAATGGTATCTAAATCCTATTATAACATATTTTACATAAAAAAGCAAAAAATTAGCTTTCAATAAATAAAACTTTAGCAAGAAAAGGAACAATTTCATCAATATCATACCAACCAGAGCTTTTGCTGTCATTTTCAAGACCATTAGGATTTGAAACATATACTTTTTCCTTATTATCACAAGCAAGTAAAACCATATAATGGGAAGCGGTAGTCCATCGATTATTGGAAGGTTTATTCCAAACACAAACAAGAATTGGCTTATTACTTTTAAGATGTTCAAGAATAGAAGTTTTAGATAAATGAACATTATCATAAAAGAAATTAGAATTTTTAAGTCCAAAGGTGGAAGACAATTCTTTTGAAATTTGTTCACCATCCAAAACAGGATAATATTTTTTTCTAAGATATTCAGGGGTATAGTCTTTTCCATAACCACTCAATAAAATAGAAAGAGAAGTAATTCCACAGCCATTTTCGATCATAGTACCACCCCAATAGGAATGATTACTCCAAGAAGCATTACCATTTTGCTTATACTCTTTATAACATTTATTATCAACAGAAGTAAAAGTAGTAAAGTATCCATCTTTATTAGAAACGTTTTTTTGACCAATACTAGCATAATTGGAATTTATATTTTCTTTTATAATAGTATGAGCTGTATTTTTCTTAAAAGAAAGAAAAACAAACTATAGAATTACATAAAGGAAGTATTGGAGTTACGAATGAAAGTGATTGGATTACATTTCATATTGAATTAGATAGGTTGTAGTGTTACAATTGATGTGAAACAAAAGAAATAAAAATTGAATAAGTGATTT
>CANEEJ010000039.1 GCA_947426525.1 uncultured Clostridium sp.
TAACAGACCAAATTGATGCAAATCATAGGAGTACAGGAAATGAATTTGTATGGGTACCAGTAAATAATAAGTCTGATTTTGTGAGAGTAGATGGATATGATTATAGAGGAAAACAAAACAAAGTGTCAGAGGGAACTGTTATAGAACCTTTTAGCAATGCGAGTCAAGAAGAAAAACAACTTTATAATGCAATGTATAATAGTGTAACAAATTCAAATAATAAAGGGTTTTATATGGGGAGGTATGAAGCACGGAAAAGAAAAAGGCGAAACAGCAGTATCTAAAAAGAATGTAGATGTGGGTGCTGTATCTTGGGGAAACAATGCTGGAGATTTAAGGAAATCAAATGATATAACAGGGGGAGCTGTACAATATGCAAAGGAATTTATAAATGATAAAACATATAAAGGAAAAGTAACTAGTACTTTAGTATATGGAGTGCAATGGGATGCTACAATGCAATTTTTTGATAATAATTATATTAAAGGAAATTGTGAACCAAATTCTTATGTAAGAAATAGTAAAGGAAAAGGAAATTACTCAGGAGGAGAAATTAGAACAGGTTCTAATGAAAATTATAAAGTGAAAAATATTTATGATATGGCAGGAAATCTGGCTGAATGGACGATGGAATCTACGGTTACGTATCCAGTGTATAGGGGAAGTACGTTTGAAGATACAGAATCAGGAACTCCAGCTTCATATCGTTGTTACAATCCACCATATGCTGTTCGATATGCTGGTTTCCGTATTGCATTATATTTGAATTAAAAAGTATAATAAGTAAGTAGAAAATGATAAAGAAAAATGGCATTTTCTACTTATTTTTTTAGAAAATACCCATTGCAAAAAAATATAAAATATAGTAGAATAATGTTGAAAACACAAAAAATGAGGTAAACGAAATGAAACAAGAGATAATAGAATTATCCAAACAAGTAGAACAAGAAATTACACCCATGTTAAAAAAAATAGACAACATCTGTCAAAAAAACAGTCAAAAAGTATTAGAAGCATTTCAAGAATGTAGATTGCAAGAAGCACACTTAAATTCTTCAACTGGATATGGAATAGATGAACCAGGAAGAAACAAAATAGAAGAAATTTATAGCCAAATTTTTAAAGCAGAAGACAGCTTAGTAAGAGCACAATTCATATCTGGTACCCATGCATTAGCTATCACATTGTCTGCATTATTAAGACCAGGAGATACTATGCTTAGCATCACAGGGGAGCCATATGACACTTTACAAACCGTAATTGGTATTGGGAAAGAAGAAAGTAAAAGCTCTTTAAAATCATTTAATATTCACTATGAGCAAATTGATTTAATAGAAAACGATTTTGACATTTCAAACATTCAAGAAAGACTAAAAAAGCAAGATATTAAGCTAGTAGAAATTCAAAGGTCAAGAGGTTATTCAACAAGAAAAAGTTTGACAATAGAGAAAATAGAAAAAGCCATTCAAGCTATTAGAGAAGTAAACAAAGAAGTTATCATTATGGTAGACAATTGCTATGGAGAATTTGTGCAAGAAAAAGAACCAATTGAAGTAGGAGCTGATATTGCAGTAGGTTCTTTAATGAAAAACTTAGGAGCAGGAATTGCAAACTCAGGAGCTTACATAGTTGGGAAGAAAAATTTGATTGCATTATGTGCAGAACGATTAACTTCGCCAGGGATAGGGAAAGAAATTGGACCATCTTTAAATCAAAATCCATTGTTTATTAAAGGGTTATTTTTTGCACCAAGTGTAGTAGCAAGTAGTGTAAAAACAGCAATTTTTGCAAGTCGAATGCTAGAAAAATTAGGATATCAGGTAGAACCAAAATATGAGGAAGAAAGAGCTGATATTGTGCAAACCATTCATTTAGGAAACAGAGAAGACCTGGTGAAGTTTTGCCAAGGAATACAAATGGGTTCACCAATTGATTCCGATGTTATTCCTTATCCAGGAGATATGGGAGGCTATGAAGACCAAGTAATTATGGCAGCAGGAACTTTTACGCAAGGTTCAACCATAGAACTAAGTTGTGATGGACCAATTCGAGAACCATATATTGCTTATATGCAAGGTGGACTTACGTATGAATATGGAAAATTGGGTATAATAAAAGCAATAGAACATATGAAAAATTAGAAAGGAAGGAAGAAGAAAATGTTAGTAGTAGGAATTTTAGGAGGTTTAATCGTATTAATTTTAGCGATATTAATCTTTGGAGGAAGTGCTGCCAGAAAGCAAAACAAGGCAATTGAAAGAGAAAAGAAAGAGGCAGTAAAAAATGCTAAAAAAGAAATGAAAGAAAGACAAAGAATGGCGAGACAGGGGCATGATGACTATGTTGACATTTTAAATGAAGTAGAGGAAGAAGACGAAACAGAAGAATATGAATTTGAAGAAGAGGAAGAAGAAATAGAAGAGATTATACCAGAGGAAAATAATTCTGATTCTGATATTGAATTTTTATGGAACGAGGAAGAAGAGCAAGAAGAACCAATGGAAGAAGTTCAACAAGAACCAGAAGAGGAAGAAGAATCTAATATAGAATTTTTAGATGATACCTTAGATAGATATATCAAAGAAGCACAAGCAGATGATATTGGTTATTTAAATGGGGATCCAGAAGAAGTAGAAGAAGAGCAAGAAGTACAAGAAGAGCCAAAAGAAGAAATACAAGAGGTAAAACAAGACGAACAAGATGACATTACATTTTTTATGGAACCAGAAGTGGAAGAAAAACCAGAAGAGCCAAAAAAGAAGACAACAACTAAGAAGACTACAACGGCTAAAAAGACTGCAACAACCAAGAAAGAACCAGCTAAGAAAAAAACAACAACGAAAAAGACGACAGGAACTAAATCAACAACCAAAAAAACAACAGGAACTAAAACGACGACTAAAAAATCAACAACCAAGAAGAAAGAAGATAAATAAATGAAAATAATTGTAATTGGGGGCGGTCCAGCTGGAATGATGGCTGCTATTACAGCAAGCCAAGGTGGACATCAAGTGATTTTATTAGAAAAAATGAAATCATTAGGAAGAAAATTATTAATAACAGGAAAAGGAAGATGTAATATTACATCTTCTTTAGGTATGGACGAATTTATTAAAAATACGCCAGGAAATGGTAAATTCTTATACAGTTGCTTTCAAAATTATACTAACGAAGATATCATTCAATTTTTAAAACACGAGGGACTAGAAGTAAAAGAAGAAAGAGGAAACCGAGTTTTTCCGGTAACTGATAAATCACAAGATGTTTTGAAATGCTTTACCAAAAAGTTAAAAGAACAAAAAGTTGAGATAAGATATGATACAGAAGTAACAAAATTATTGATAGAGCAAAAAGAAGAAGGAAATAAGATTGTAGGAGTAGAAACCAATCATGGCAAAATGAAAGCAGATAAAATTATTTTAGCAACAGGTGGAAAAAGTTATCCTTTAACAGGTTCAACAGGAGATGGTTATAATTTAGCAAGGGAAGTAGGCCATACAATAACAGAGATTAAGCCATCTTTGGTTCCTTTGGAAGTGCAGGATAAAGAGACCTGTAAAGCATTGCAAGGACTAAGTTTAAGAAATGTAGCAATTAAATTGGTAGACACAGAAGTAGGAAAAGAAATCTATAAAGACTTTGGTGAAATGTTATTTACCCATTTTGGTGTTTCAGGACCTGTTATTTTAAGTGCATCTGCCCATTTAGTTCGTTACAAACAAATCGAAGAAAAATTAAACAAGCAGCAGATTTCTTTAATAATTGACTTAAAACCAGCTTTAACAGAAGAAAAGTTAGATGAAAGAATTTTAAGAGATTTTCAAAGTATACCTAACAAACAGTTTAAAAATGGACTAGACAAATTATTACCACAAAAAATGATACCTATTATCATAAAGAAAAGTGAAATTCATTTAAATAAGCCAATCAATGCTATTACGAAGGAAGAAAGAAGAAAATTAGTAAAATTATTAAAGAATTTTACTGTTACGATAAAAGAATTTAGACCAATTGAAGAAGCGATTGTTACAAGTGGAGGAATTACGACGAAGGAAATTAATCCTAAAACTATGCAGTCAAAGAAAGTGAAGGGACTTTATTTGGCAGGGGAAATTATAGATGTAGATAGTTATACAGGTGGATTTAATTTGCAAATAGCATATTCAACAGGATATACAGCAGGTTTATTGGATGATTAAAAAGAGTAAATGATAAGGGAAGGAGATAGGAAGTGGAGTTTGTAACGATTAAAGAAGCTGTCCAAGCAGAAGTAACAGAGAAAAAATCAAAATTTATTGCTAATTTTTTTCCAGTTCAAAGTGAAGAAGAAGCAGAAAAAATGATAAGACAGCTTAAAAAGAAATACCATGATGCTAGGCACAATTGTACTGCCTATCGAATTCAAGAAGACAATCAAGTAATTGAAAAAGCAAGTGATGATGGAGAACCTTCAGGAACAGCAGGATTACCGATGTTAAATATTTTACAAAAAAATAATTTATGCAATGTTCTTGTTATTGTTACTCGATATTTTGGAGGAATTTTATTGGGGACAGGAGGATTGGTTCGTGCTTATTCCGATAGCTTACTAAAAGCCATAGAAAAAAGCCAGTTGCTACCAACATGTGAAGGAACAGAAATGCAAGTAATAGTGGAATATAGTGAATTTGATCGTTTTCAATATTATTGTAGAAATAATAATATTTTGATAACAAATGTAGAATATCGTGATTTAATTGCTTGTAAAATAGAGTTAGAAGATGATAAAAAACAGAAATTAGTGCAGGATTTTGCAACAAAAAATATCATTTTAAAAGATATAAAAGAAATAGCCAAAAAATATATCGCGAAAAGTATATGAAAAAAGTATTTTTATAAAGTTTCTGGAAAATATTTCCAGAAACAATTGCTTTTCTTCGAATAAATGGTTATAATAAGCCTTGTTAAAAATTACCATTTAGGAGGAGAAAAATGAAAGAAAAGCTAAATATTTTAATCGCTGATGATAATCAAGAATTTACCCATACGTTATCTTCTTATATTAATAGTCAAGAAGATATGGAAGTAATTGCGGTTGCAAAAGATGGGAATGAAGCAGTTGATATGATAGCCAATACGAGACCAGATGTTGTATTATTAGATGTAATTATGCCACATTTAGATGGATTAGGAGTATTAGAAAAAGTAAATACTATAAAAATAGATAAAAAACCAATTTGTATTATGCTATCAGCAGTAGGGCAAGACAAAATAACACAAAAAGCAATTGTAGCAGGTGCAGATTATTACATAGTAAAACCATTTGACATTGAGGTTTTAATTAAAAGAATAAGAGAAATTAAATTCTTTAAACCAAATCAGGTAGGAAATAATTTTATAGCGAGAGAAACAAAACAGAAATATATTGATTTGCCAGAAACAGAGGCAAAAAGGGAAGAAAACTTAGAAGCTTTGGTAACCAATATTATTCATGAAGTAGGAGTACCAGCTCATATAAAAGGATATCAATACTTAAGAGAAGCAATTATGATGGTAGTAAACGACATAGATGTTATTAATCAAATTACCAAAAGTTTATATCCTAGAATTGCCTTTAAGTTTAACACGACACCAAGTAGAGTAGAACGTGCTATCCGTCATGCTATTGAAGTTGCTTGGGGACGTGGTCAACAAGAGGCTGTAGAGAATATATTTGGTTATACTATTTCAGCTGCAAAAGGAAAACCTACGAATAGTGAGTTTATAGCAATGATTGCAGACAAACTAAGATTAGAATTAAAAAGTGCATAAAAGGGATTTTGGGGACGCTCCTCAAAATCCCTTTTTGGGGGATTAAGGGGACACTCCTTAAAGATTAGGAGTGAAAATAAATAGATTTTCAAAATTTTGTGATTGCTATAAAATAATACTTCCAAAAAATGACAAAATATGATATAATATACGCAAAATAAATTCTAACAAAAAGGTAGATATGAATTCAGATAAAAAAGAAAGCATAGCCATCACAGCCATCATCAACGAAGTAAACCAATTTGACAACATACAAGAAAACCTAAAAAAGAAAGACAAAGAGCCAGTATGGGATGGGGAATTAACTTTATATCAAGCACAAAGCAACCAATCAAACGAAATTATAGGAAGAATTCCTGTGCAAGTAAAAGGAATTGGGAAAGAAATAGACAAAAAAGAGCCAACTTTAGATTATGGAGTAAAAATTAGTGACATAGAAAATTACAAAAAAGACAAAAAGGGAGCCATATTTTTTGTCGTTGAAGTTTTTGAAAACAGAGAAACTGCTATTTACTATAAAGTTTTTGACCTGGAAACAATAGACAATATTTTAAAATCAATAAAAACCAAACAAATAACAAAAAAATTTGAATTTAAGAGACTAGAAAAAAATCAATTAGTCTCTATTTGTATTGATTTTATAGACAAATTAAATGTTTATGAAACGATTATACCAATAAAAAAGGTAGAAGTATATGACAAAAAAATACTTTGTTATGACTATAACACAAAATATGAACTAGAAGAAATGAAGAAAGCAAATGAAGTATTTTTCGAAACCAACTCATATCGAGAAGCGAAGAAAAAGTTAGAAAAGCAAAACGTTATCATTTTACATGGAGAACCATGGGTAGGAAAAACCAGTACAGCTAGAAAATTAGTAATGAATTATATTGAAGAAGGCTATCTTTTCCTATATGGAAACGTAGATGACCTAGTAGAGATAAAAAGCAAAGTAGCTATGGAAGGGAAAATGATATGCTTGTTAGATGATTTCTTAGGGTCTAATGTACAATATTTAGAAAAAAACGTAGCAGAAAGTACTTTGGATAAAATTATCAATATTTTTAAAAATAGTAAAGACAAAAAATTAATTTTAACAAGTAGAACTTATATTTATAATAATTGTAAACAATTATTTTATAAATTTTATCATGCAACAGGAATTAAAGATGAATACCTAATCGATGTTGCAGATTATAACTATCTAGAAAAAGGAAATATATTATATAATCATCTTCAAAAAAACGGGCTTTTAGCTACAGAGCAATATGAACAAATAGTAGATGATGAATTTTATGAGGATATCATTGAACATCCAAATTTTAATCCTGGTGTTATTTCTTTGATTTGCGAAAGAATGAAAAACAAAAAAGACATTGTAATACAAGAATACATAAGAAATATGCTAGGAGATCCAGAAGGATTATGGGAAGAGGAATATCAAAAATTAACAAATTATGAAAAAATAATTTTAATTATTATTGTTTTATTTGGTGTTAAAGTTCCAGAGGAATATGTAGAAGAACAATTTCAGCAGATTATCAGAGAAGAAAATATACAAGTAATCGAGCAAGATACTTTTTCGAAAGCAATGGATAAATTGACGGTATCTTTTATTAAAGTAACCTTTAATGAACAGGAACAAAGAGAGGTACAAGTATGTAAGCATAGTATTGCCGATTATATCATTAGTAAAATACGAAAAGGACAAATAGATATCAAACGTTATATAAAAAGTGCCAACTATATAGAGGTTTTGCACTATATCCATATTATATTAGATCGTAATGAAGAGGAATTAACAGAGATACTGGCTCAAAAAGCAGAAGAAGACTTTGAAAAGATAAAAAATTTTATCTATGATGAGAAAAGTATTTTATATCATATTTTAGAAAGAAGAATAACTCCTAGGAGAAAAGAAATATTAAAAGAAATTATCTTACAAGCTTTTGAAAGCTATGAGATTGGTTTAATTCTTTCTATTTTGGAAAACGAAACCAATACTTTGTATGATTTTACTTTAAGAATGTTTAAAAAGTATATTATTGACCGACAGGAAGAAGAGTATCTGTATCAAATTCAATATATTACCGATTACGAGACATACCTACAAATATGCTTGCAAATCGTAAATTATCAAAAAAATAGCGAATATGCTATGGCTAATTTGACAGATATAGAAGATAGTTTAATTGAGGTGGTTTCGGAAGATGTTAAAGCTACGATTGAAGAGATTATGATGGAAAGTGTAGCCAAAGACATGATAAATGGACAAACGCTGGAAGAAATAAAAAAAGAATATATAGAAAGTGTTGCTTATGATGAAGTACCAACCTTAAGAAAGCTTTATAGTAAAGAAATTTTTAAAGAAATTTTAGAGGTATTATATAGATGTTGTTATATCGATATAGATGAAGAAGAATTACAAGAAATAATTAAAAGTTTAAAAAATGAAAAAGAAGAAGTACAAGAAGATAGGATAGAAGAAAATTTAATAGAAACAAAAGCTAAACAGAAAAAATATATTCAAGAAAAATTTAGAAAAGCATCTAGAAAACAAACACAACTGAAAGAAAAGATTGACTATAAAGAGTTTGCTAAAAAAGCTATGTTCGAATTGCATCGTAACTGGTGGGAAAATAGTTTTGTTCATGATTATATAAGTTATTGGGATGATTGTGAAAATTATGCAAGTTTAGTATTGTACTATGAATTTGTAAAAGAAAATACCAAAAGAGATACTTCTTTGGCAGGCCTTGCCAAACAATTTTTAGCTTATGTATATCAAAAATATAAAGTATCTAAAAGGGCTGACAAGGTTTTAAGAGAACTTATTTATCATGGTTTTCTAAATGGTGAGTTTGAAATAGAAGAAACAATATTAAAGGAATATGAATTAAAACATCCTTCTATTATGAAAAAAATATATGAAACCAATTTAATTGAAAAACAAACAGGTGCAGTTATCAATGAATATATCTATCTTTTTATTGCACTAGAAGAGGTAAAACAAAAGCAGGATGACTTGCTAAAAATAATGGTGAACTGGGTGGAAAAAACATTTTCTTCACAAGAAGAAAAATTAATCGATAAGAAAGAACGTATTTTTCAACTTTATGCAGAAATAGATAGAATAACTTTTCATAATAGATATTTAGTACCAGTATTAAGTTATTTTGTTTTTTGGATACAAAATAAAGCTAAAACAAAGGGAAAAATGGGAATCGTAAGAGAAATAGTAAATCTATTTTCTATTGAAATAGAATTAGATGAAACATTTGATAGCAGTGCTGATTTAAGTCATGTAAATATTTTTTCTTGGATGATACCTTATGTGATAGGTGATGAAATAGGAAGCTATATGGGACAATTTGATTATAGTATTTACCAAAAACAATTTTATCAAAAATGTTATGATTTGGATACATTTTGTTATCTATTAAATTTTAAGAAGATACTAAGAGATAAAGAATTAAGAGAGATTTGTGCTTCACTAAAAATTTGGGACTATTTATATGAAATATATTTAATAGCTATCGAAGTACTAGAAAAACTACAAGAAAATCCACAAATGGATAGTTATCACATTGCTCAAAGACGATTAAAGGAAAAATACGATATTTAATAAGGAGAAAAGATGAAGAAATTAATCATAAAAAGAGAAAATCTATATCATGCCATCTGGAAAGAACCAATGCAACAGGTAGCAGATAGATATCAAATAGCTGTAAAACAATTAAAAGAAATCTGCAAGTACTTAGAAGTACCTACACCAGATAGTGGCTATTGGGCAAAATACAAAGCTGGAAAAAATCCTGAAAAAAAGAAACTTCCAGAAAATTCCGAAAAAAAAGAATGGATTGAATATATCAATGAATATGAGCTAAAAAGAAAACAAGAACTGAAAAGAGATTCTTTAGCTGAATACCCAGAAAAAGAAAGAGAAAAAATAAGAAAAACATGTAATAACATTGACAAGAATGAAAAAATTCATGCATTTCATCCACTTGTTTTAGCTAGAAATTCTAGTCAAAATACGCCAGAGGAACAACTAGAAAAATATGAGGTAAGAGAAAGCAAAGAAATCAAAGAAAGAATTGACCGAATTTATCATATTCTATTTTCAATCATAGAAAAGCTAGGATATACCATACAAGAGGAAGATGACAAATATGTTGCCATCATAAAAGAAGAGAAAATACCTTTTAAAATAAGAGAAAAAGCTAAAATACAATATAGAATGCCAACAGAAAATGATAGTTATTATAGGACGGTTTATGTAAAAGGAGAATTGAAAATTAGAGAAATTGTACCATCTGGTAATTTAGAGTTGAAAATAGACCATTATGGAAAAAGGCCAGAATGGAATGATACGCCAAAGACAAAGTTAGAAGATCGAATAGGAGAAATTTTAATTGAATTATTTTATTGTGCTACAGACCAAAAAAGAAAACGATTAGAAAGGGAAGAAGAACACAGAAAATATCAAGAAGTAGAAAGAAAAAAAGCGGAAAAAAGGATATTACTTAGACCAAATGAACTAAGACAATTATTTGAAATTGCGAAAAAAGTATCGAAAATAGAATTAGGACTGTCAGGAAGTAAGATAAGAGTTTATATTTTAGAAGATGTAATAGAAAAAATGGTATTACATTTAGGTTCTTTTACTAGAATTATTGATAACTGTATAATGAAAGAACTAGATATATCCATATTAGCGACAATTGCCAGAAATATTATGGAATGTGGTAATACCTACTTTTATTATGCAGAAAGAAAAATAAGTGATGAAGAAATAGAATTTCGTTATCGCATTGCTAACTTACATTATGATAATAGTGTAATGGATATTATCAAAAAATTAAAATATCCTCAAAATAATTTTAGAACAACTACATTGCAATGGGGAAAAGAATTAATAAGAGAAAAAATAAAGAAAAGTTCGATTTATCAAAGCTTGTCTAAAATTGAAAAGTCACAAGTTTTAAATGGAAATCAAGCCTATCATAGTAAAAGACAAAAAGAATTGAAAACTATTTTAGACAAAGATACAGAATCGGCAATTTATAATATATTTTCAAATAGTGCCCATTCCTATTATCTTGGATTAGGAACCAACTCAATGAATGGAAGTTTTGCACATAATAGTTATATCGGGCCAGAAATGGTATTATGCTTAGCAATGGAAATTTCAATTCTATATTCTGCCAATATTTTAGTGGATTATTTACAATTACGAAAAACATTAAATCAATCTATAACAGAGAAAGAAAGAGAATTTATTAAAAGCATGACTTCAATTGATAAATTGTTAGAATGGTTAGAAGCACAAAAAGAAGAATATCAAGATACTTTTTTTGATATGAAATGGATGGAAGATACAGAGGAGATTATTTTAAAATAAAGTAACAAATATTTGTATAACCTTCAAAAAAATGGAAAAACTTTAAGTAGGAGGGATTCAAATATGGAGACTAGTAAAATGAAAAATATGGTAGTGTTAAAAAATTTACCATCTAATTTAGTAGAAGAAGCAATTGTCGTGTTAAAATCGAGTAAAAAAGTAAGAAAGTTAGAAAAAATAGAAAAAAATGCAAAAGCTCCTAAAAAAGAAACTATAAAAAAAGAAAAAGATTATATTTTAAAAGAAGCGGAAATGTTAGTTTCTAATTATATTGCAAAATTAGAAAGTAATCAGGAGCAGAAACAAAAGAAAAAACTTGAGCAAAGCAAGAAGTATATAAGATTAAAAAGATATGCTTATTTAGCAAGCACTGTTATTGTAATACAGGCAATTTTATTAATTATTTTATAAAATATTATATTGTAATTCATAAAACCTTTTCCTTTGTCATAAGTTGTATAAAACAAAGGAAGAGGTGTTTTTTATGGAAAGAGTTATGACAGTAGAAGAAAAAATAAGACGAGCTGAGGAAATTTATCAAAGAAGAAGACAAGGAGAAGTAAGACCTGTTGCGAAAGTAACCGTAAATAATAACAAAAAAGATATTAAATTATTGAAAAAAATGGTAATACAAATACTAATTTGTATTGCTATTTATTTCGTTGTTTATGCCTTACAAAACAATCAATCTGTCTTTTCAGAAGATTTTATTAATAAAGCAAATGAAATACTTTCTTATGATACTAATTTTGTAGAACTATATGAAATGATAAAAAGTTATGCTATGTCATTTATGACACAAGAACAAAAAGAAGAACAGGCAGAACCACCTAAGGAAAGTGAAAATAATGCTGAAGTAAATAACGAGGCAATTGGGGGAGCTGAGGAAGTAGCAGAAGAAACAAAAGTAGAAAATTTGACAGAAGAAGAACAAATGATACAAAATGTAAAAAATACGACTAGTTTTGTTAAACCAATAGAAGGCGTAATTAGTTCAAGATATGGGCAACGAGAGACTGCAACAGGTAGCGTGCCTAAAAATCATACAGGAACAGATATAGCAGCTAACTTAGGTACAAAAATAAAATCAGCAACAGATGGAGAAGTAGTAATTGCATCAGAAGAAGGTGACTACCGGAAAGCATTTGAAAATCCAAATTGGGGAAGTAAGTATTGTATATGCACATTGCAATAGTTTATATGTAAAACAAGGAGATAAAATCATACAGGGTCAGGAAATTGCAGAAGTTGGTTCAACAGGGAATTCAACAGGACCGCATTTACATTTTGAAATCCGATTTTCAGAAAAGACATTAGATCCTCAAAGTATTTTAGAATTATAAAGGAGGCAATAGATGCGTTTTCGAATTGATTTAAAAATATTTCTTTTTATTATTTTGTTTTACTGTACAAAACAAATAGAAGTTTATGCTATGATTATGTTTTTTGCTATTCTTCATGAGATAGGGCATTTAATAGCACGGTTTATTATTAGGAATGAAGCCAGAAAAAATAGAAATTATGCCATATGGATTAGCGATTTCTTTTCAATTAACTCCAAAAGATTATAATCGAAAAATAAAACAGGGAAATCAATTAGAAGTAAAAAAAATATTAGTTGCAATGGCAGGACCAGTTACTAATATTATCATTATAGTTTTAGCATTACAATTTAATTTTAATGTTTTTGAAGGTCTTATGATTTTATATGCTAATTTATTGTTAATTTTATTTAACTTATTACCAATTTATCCTTTGGATGGTGGTAGAATGATAAAAGGAATTTTACATATTTATTTTGGTAAAAGAAAAGCAGAAAAATATATCAATTGTATTTCTTTTGTGACATTGATGTTGGTAACTTTTGCTTCTAGTATTGTTATTTATATGGTTCATAATATTGCTATTTTCTTAATGGTTTTAGTGCTTTGGGGAATTTTTATAAAAGAAGATAGATTATATGAAAAAAGGAATAAGATTTATGAGTTGGTTAAATATTAATTACAGTGTAATAAAAAATAGATTAACTTTTGTTTTTATATTAGTAGAATAAAATAAAAAACTCTTGAAATTAAATGAAATTAATAGTAAACTAATACTAAAGATAAAAGGATAGGAGAATGTGCAAATGATAAAAAATAAAATAGAAAATGAAAGAGGAATTTCTTTAATCTCATTAGCTGTAACGATAATGATTTTAATAGTATTATCTAATATTGTAATCCATAATATTAGAGGAAATCTTAGAATAGAAAAATTAAAAGAAATGCAAAGTGATATTTCCAATTTAAGAGACAAAGTTTCTTCTTATTATATCCAAAATGGTCAAATACCTATTAAAATGCAATATAATAATATAGGACATATGAGACAAGAGGGAATTATTAGCCAAGCTGTGGATACAGGATTATTCTATGTTTTGGATTTATCAGCACTTGAAAATTTAACTTTAAATAGAGGAAAAGACTTTGAAGAGATTAAAAATAGTACGGGATTAACACAAGAACAACTTAGTGATTATACAGACTTATATATTATAAATGAAGCCAGTCATAATATATTCTATGTAGAAGGAGTAAATGTAGATAATGAAACTTTTTATACCGATTATTCTGCACAGGAAATCGATAAAGCTTCTGTTAATTTAAGATATGTAGATAATATCAAAATTCCAGATGGGTATTATTACGTAAGTGGTACAAAAGAAATAGGAATTTTAATTAGAAATGCAGACAATACAGAAAATTACAAATGGATGTTAGTAGCAGAAGAAATAACAGAAATTCCAACTGATGTAGAAATAGAAACAACACAAAAAGAAGCATTTATCAAAAGTGTAAATCTTTATAAAGGATACTATAAAAATACAGAAAGCAATAAAGTAATTTATTTAGAAACAGAAAATGTACAAGCATTAAAAGGAAAAATAGAAAGAATAAAAGACAATCAAGCTATATTTGATGAAAATACAAAAATAAAAGATGAATATAACAATGAAATAATGATACCAAAGGGATTTAAAATAGCAGAAGATTCAGCAACTGATGTAACAGGAGGAATTGTAATCGAAGATGCAACGAATTCTGAAACAGCAGGAAGTCAATTTGTATGGATACCAGTAGGGAAGATAAAATATGAGGGTGGAACAAAGACAATAGAATTAAGTAGATATACATTTTCAAAAGACAATGAAAAACCAATCAAGCAAGAAGCAAATGTAATTGATAATTATTATGAAGAAAAGGCTAGTTCTACTATTGGAAATAAAACAGCAAAAGAAATAGAAAACTTTAAAACAAAAGTACAAGAAAACCATGGCTATTATATTGGAAGATATGAAGCAGGAGATGTAAATGCTACACAAGCTAGAACGCCTTCATCTAGTAGAACAGCAGCCATGACTTGCAAAGAAGGAGCCTATGTCTATAATTATATAGAACAACCACAAGCTGCAACACTATGTAGAGATATGTATACAGCAGCACAAGGTACCATGACAAGTGATTTAATAAATAGTTATGCTTGGGATACAGCCCTTGTATTTATTCAAGAGTTTTCAGGGGATAAAAATTATGCTTTTCAAGGTAAATTACAAAATGAAACAGTAGCACAAACAGGAAGAGCAACAGATGGAACGAATAAGGATGTAAAATGTAATATTTATGATATGGCAGGAAACTGTTTGGAATGGACAACAGAAACGTCTAGTAATACTTCAAGTGAAGGTCCAATACCATGTGTTTTCCGTGGAGGATATTGTAAAGGAACCGAAACAGAATTTGCTAGTTACCGTTTTAGTAATAAAATTGATTATTCAGATGAGTATAGAACTTTTAGACCAATATTATATTAAAGAAAAAATGGGAATTTTATGAATTCCCATTTTTTTGCAAAAGTTAATTTATTTCTTTGTAATAAAATTGTAATAATTTAGAAATATTTTTGTTATAATTGATTGACTTTTTAGTATTTTCGTTATATGATATATATGTTCAAAATAAGTATAATTAAAACCCTAAGGAGGAAAATTATGGGAGAAGTAATCGTAATCACATCAGGAAAAGGTGGAGTAGGAAAAACAACAACAACAGCAAATTTAGGTTCAA
>CANEEJ010000040.1 GCA_947426525.1 uncultured Clostridium sp.
AATAACAGGAATATTTGTATTTCATATGATAGAAAACATAGGAATGGTAATGGGATTATTACCGATCACAGGTGTACCACTTCCCTTTATCAGCTATGGAGGAAGTTCCCTAATTACCAACTTTATATGCATAGCAATTATATTAAACATTAGCAGTAAAAGACAAAAAACTATATTTGTAAAATGATGTCGTATTGGGGACGTTTTTTTTCCGACATTCTTGTCGTTTTGGGGACACATCTTTAATTTTATAAATTTTTTTGTTATTAAATATTATTTTTTATATTCACAACTCGGCTTGTATTACATCATTAAGAAATTCTAAATCAATTTTATGGCACCCTTCCACGATTACCGTGAACACTTTCCATAAAATTGATTAAAAATTTCTAACATGATTTCATTTGCATTCGTTATTTATATAAAAAATAATATTTAATAAAATATATAAAATTATAATTGAATACAAATGTGTCCCCAAAACGACAAGAATGTCGGAAAAAAACGTCCCTAATACGACAAAGGAGAAAAGAGATGTACTTGCATAAGTTAAAGATAGGAAATGTAGAATTACAAAATAATTTAATATTAGCTCCTATGGCTGGTGTGACAAACCAGCCTTTTCGAATGATATGTAAAGAATTTGGACCAGGAATGGTATGTACAGAGATGGCTAGTTCAAAGGCTATTTTTCATGATGACAAAAAGACAAATCGTTTATTAAATACAGAAGGAGAAGAAAGACCTATTAGTTTTCAAATTTTTGGTAGTGATGAGGAGACAATGGGGTATGCTGCTAAATATGTAAGTAAGATGGCGGATATTGTGGATATTAATATGGGCTGTCCAGCTCCTAAAGTAGTAAAAAATGGTGATGGAAGTAAGCTTTTACTAGATTTAAAACAAGCTGAAAAGGTAATGAAGGCAGTAGTAGAAAATTCTGAGGTTCCCGTAACTTTGAAATTTAGAAAGGGTTGGGATAAAGAGAATATTGTAGCAGTAGAAGTAGCGAAAATTGCTGAACAGGTTGGAATTTCTGCCATTACTATTCATGGAAGAACTCGTAGTGAGTTTTATTCTGGAACAGCAGATTTAGATATAATCAAACAAGTGAAACAAGCAGTACACATACCTGTTATTGGAAATGGAGATGTGGTGGATAGCAAAAGTGCTTTAAGAATGTTTGAAGAAACTGGTGTAGATGGCATTATGATAGGAAGAGGAAGTTTTGGAAATCCTTGGATTTTTAGAGAAATTAAACATTTTTTAGAAACAGGAGAAAATATACCAGAGCCATCAAAAGAAGAAAAATTACAAATTATAAAAAGACATATTGATTTAGCTGTAAAAGAAAAAGGAGAAATTGCAGTCAAAGAGCTTAGAAAGCATATTGCATGGTATACAAAGAACTTGAAAAATTCTAGTGAATTTAGAAGTAGCATCAATCAAATTGAGACAGAAAAAGAATTGGTAGAAAAAATAGAAGAATATTTTAAAACTCTTTAAAATACAATGATAGTAGATTTTAGATTATAAATCTACTATTTTTTTATTGGGAGGGAATGTTTTGAAAAAGAAAAACATCTTTATTTTGTTAGCTATTATCTTAATACTAGGAATTGTTATTTTTTTTCTATTTTTCTATGATAATACGGCTAAAAATTTGAAAATTGGAAATAATAGTACTAGTCAAGAAAAGATAGAGTATATTTTAAATATTAGTTCTTATCAGGCAACTGTTCAAGTAGAAGTAGAAAGTAATAAAGACCAAAATCAATATGTCATAAAACAAGAATATAAAAAGCCAGATAACTTATCGCAGGAAGTATTAGAACCAAGTAATATAGCTGGCGTCAAAATGATTAAAAATGGAAACCAGTTAAAAATAGAAAATACAAAATTAAATTTAAGTTCCATTTTTGAAAATTATGAGCCCATAGTAGACAATAATTTAGACTTAAGTAGTTTTATCAAAGATTATCAAGCAGATGCAAAATCAAGTTGGAAAGAAGAGGGGAATCAAATTGTCATGAATACAAAAACAGAACAAGAAGAGAAGACCTTATGGCTTGATAAAACAGATGGAAAACCCAAAAAGCTAGAAATAAAAAGAACTAACAAAAATACTAAGATTTACATATTATATAATGAGGTAAATTTAAATAGTTTAAAATAAACCATTATTTACTTTCACTAATATTTAAAATAGCATGAAATATACTTGACAATATATGGAATAATAGGAGTGAAGGATATGCAAATCAAAAGAGGAGATATGTTTTATGCAGATTTAAGTCCAGTAGTTGGCTCAGAGCAAGGAGGGATTAGACCAGTTCTTATTATACAAAATGATTTAGGTAACAAATATAGTCCTACTGTAATTGCAGCAGCAATCACTTCTCAAACAGGAAAAAATAAGCTACCAACACATATTGAAATTGATTCCAACTCTTGTGGATTAAAAAACAATTCAGTTGTATTAGCAGAGCAAATAAGAACCATTGACAAAAGTAGGTTAAAAGAAAGAATTGGTCATATTGATGATGAAAAAATAATAGATAAAGTTAACAGTGCCTTAGGAGTTAGCTTTGGATTAGATGAATAATTGTAAAATTGCCAAAAGGGACGGACCTTTTTGGCAATTTTTGCATGTTTATGAATGTTATACTTTTAGTTTTTTGATAATCTTAATTTCTTTATAAAGATTATCAATAATTGCTTTTCTATGTGCATAAGCAGTTTTATATTCTTCATAAAAAGATTGATAATTTTCTAAAGTTTCATTCTTTTTAAGTAACATTTTCATACCTTCAAGATAGTAATTTTTGTCTTTTTCTTTTTTGGAATTTTCCATCTTTTCTTTATATTTTTCGATTTGTTCAAATCTCTTTAATTCAGCTTGCAATTCATCAACATATTTTCCAGTAGCATAAATTTCATACTCAATATCTTCAATTACAACTTTGAATAATTTTCTTACAATAAGAGGGTTATTTTTTCCTAATTTGGAAGTATCATCTTTAGGTTGAGCATTTTCAATTAGTATTTTAAGCGTGTCAGAAATTCCAATATGTGATTTGTATTGTCTTTTACTAACAATAGCATCGTATTCATCAGCGACACGGATGATTTGTCCCTCATAAGGAATATCTTTTTTGGTTAGACCTTGCGGATAACCACTACCATTTAATGCTTCATGATGATAATAAGCACCTGCGGCATAAGGTCTTAGTTTTAAATCTTTCATGCACATGTTATAACCTAAAGTAGTGTGAGTTTTCATGATTTCGTATTCTTCATCTGTTAATTTTCCAGGTTTTTGAAGAATATTAGAAGGAATAAAAAGTTTTCCTATATCGTGTAAATAAGCACAGATGGTGCAATATTCTGTGAAATTTTTATTACAATGAAGTTGTTCACACAGTCTACAAGTTAAACTGGCAACATTTTCACAATGTTTTCTTGTAAAAACATCTAGTTGATCTAACATATTTAATTGATATCTCATACTTTCATTCAAATTATAGGATTTTAAATTTGTTTTATCATAAAAATCAAATTCGTAACTCATCATAGTTCTCCTTTGTATTTTTTTCTTTATCATAGCATGAATGAAAAAAGAAGTCAATTTTGTTCTTTAAAAATAAAAACCAAGAAATTATGTAAAAAAGATAGCAGTAAAAAGTAAGCAAAACATTGAGATAAAAGAGGTTAAAAAATATAATAAAGAAAAATGATGTTTTTTGGTGTTTTTTGGGACGGGGTCAAAAAACATCGTTTATAATGTCGAAAGGGGAAGGAAAACAAATGAAAAAACAAAAGGGAATTACCTTAATTGCCTTAGTCATCACAATTATTGTTTTGTTAATCTTAGCAGGGATAAGCATAGCTATATTAGCAGGTGAAAATGGATTACTAACAAAAGCAAATAAGGCAGAAGAAGAAATAAAAAAGGCAACCTACAAAGAAGTGTTAGAATTACTAGGGGCAGAAATAAGACCAGAAAAAATACTAGAAAATTTAGGTACCAAAGAATTTATGGACCGATATCAAGGAAAAATAGAAGAAGAAATCAAAGGGGGAGATATCTTAAAAGGGGCAACACTGAAACGAAAAAACGAAGAAACCATTTATGTAATAACCAAAGAAGGATGGGGTTATAAAATAACAGAAAATAAAGTGGAGTTTTTAGGAAAAAAAGGAGAAAATCCACCACCAGATTTGCGAGAAGCTAATATAACATGGAATCTTATACCAAATGGATGGACCAATCAAAATATAACAGTGAAAATAATTGTAATAGGCATTGAGATGAAAGATTTTATATTACAGTATTCAAAAGATGGAAAAGATTGGAGCGATTATAAAGAACCATTTATTGTTGAGGAAAATGGAACAATTTATGCAAGATTGATTAACCAATTAGATGAAATAGGAGGAACAGCAACTAAAAATATAGATAAAATAGATAGAACTCCTCCAACGATTAAGTTAACTGTAAATGATGAGGAAATAACGCATAACTCTGCCAGATTACGAGCAACTGTAGAAGATACACAAAGTGGATATACTGCTTCTTATCAATATTATTTAAATGGTAGTTTTAGAGCCACAGGAAATGGATTATCCTATACGTTTGAAAATTTAAAACCAAAAACACAATATACTCTAAAATTTTGGGTTAAAGATAGAGCAGGAAATCCAGCAGAAGAGAGTATTACTATTACAACCAAAGAACCAATAATTGAAAAAGGTGTAATTTATAAAGAAAAAACAGTTGCTAATGATGATTATGGAAATAAAGTGACAATACCAGGAGGATTTAAAATACCAGATGATTCAGCAACTAATGTTGCAGAAGGAATTGTAATTGAAGATGCAACTAATACCTCAACAAAAGGAAATCAGTTTGTATGGATACCAGTAGGAACAATAAAGACTTCAACCACAGAAACTAAAAATATTGTTCTTAATCGTTATAAATTTGATAGTAATGGAGTACCAATAGCAGTAGGAGAGGAAGGAGTAGCAACAACTAATAGTAATAATTGGGTAAAGGCTTATGAGTATGTAAACCCTAATTATGATGTACGTCCAGCGAAAAACTTGGCTGGGTTTAAATCAAGTGTAGAAAACAATAAAGGATACTATTTAGGAAGATACGAAGCAGGAGATACGTCTGCTAAAAACTATGAGCAAAGTGGAAGAACCTTTACAAACATTCCAGTGTGTAGACAATCAGTATTTCCATATAATTGGGTTTATCAAGCAGAAGCTTCCAATTTAAGTAAAAAAATGTATCCAGAAAGTGATACTTCCCTTGATGTTACGAGTGACCTGATAAATAGTTATTCATGGGATACAGCATTAGAATATATCTATCAATGTGCAGAAGATAAAAGCTATGCTTCCAAGACACATAGAACTTTTGGAGGAGGAGTACACAAAACAGGAGAGAGTAGTGGAAGCGACTATCCTGTGGATGTTATATGTAATATTTACGATATGGCAAGTAATTATATTGAATATTCAACAGAAACTTCAACAGATGCTAATTGGTGTCGCACACTAAGAGGCGCTGGAGGAGGAAATTCAAATTATACTACTGGAGCACGCCATACAAATGCCATACCTTATAGTTCTAGAAGCAGAGAATATGCTTTTAGACCAATTCTATATTTTAAAAATTAAAATAAACAGATAAAAGAAAATTATAAGTGTTTAGCTTGTAATTTTCTTTTTAAATTTCATTGAAAAATAGCCTAAAATGTGGTAAGATAGAAAAAGCAAAAAAAGAAAACGGAGGAAACAAAAATGTATCGAACAAAAACATGTGGTGAACTAAAAATAAACAACGTAGGAGAAACTGTAAATTTAAGTGGATGGATACAAAAAATAAGAAACCTAGGAGGAATGATATTCATTGATTTAAGAGACGAATTTGGAGTTACCCAAATCGTAATCAATGACGAAGCTTTACAAGAACAAGCAAAAGAACTAAATACAGAAAGCTGTATCCACATTTCGCGGAGAAGTTGTGGAAAGAGCAAGCAAAAATAATAAAATAGCAACAGGAGAAATAGAAGTAGTTGCCAACGAAATAGAAGTATTAGGAAAATGTAAAAATGTACTTCCATTTGAAATTAATACAGACCAAGAAGTAAGAGAAGACTTGCGATTAGAATACCGATTTTTAGATTTAAGAAACGAAAAATTACACAATAATATCTTACTTCGTTCTAAAATTCTAAAAACATTAAGAGATAAAATGGACGAATTAGAATTTACAGAAATCCAAACACCAATCTTAGCAAACTCTTCTCCAGAAGGAGCAAGAGACTACTTAGTACCAAGTAGAATTAATCCAGGAGAATTTTATGCCTTACCACAAGCACCACAACAATTTAAACAATTGTTAATGGTAGCAGGATTTAATAAATACTATCAAATAGCACCATGTTTTAGAGATGAAGACCCACGTGCTGATAGAGCACCAGGAGAATTTTATCAACTAGACTTTGAAATGAGTTTTGCAACCCAAGAAGACGTGTTCAAAGTAATAGAAGAAGTTGTACCATATACTTTCAAAAAATTTACGAATTGGAAAGTAGATGAAGGACCATTTGTGCGTATTCCATACAAAGAAGCGATGGAGAAATACGGAATTGACAAACCAGACTTAAGAAATCCATTAATCATTCAAGATGTAACAAAAGTATTTGAAAATTCAGATTTTAATGCATTCAAAGGAAAAACAATTAAAGCAATTGTCGTTCCAAATGGAGCAACGCAAGGAAGAAAATTCTTTGATAAAATGGGAGAATTTGCAACCACAGATGAAGTAGGAGCTAAAGGATTAGCATGGACAAAATGGGAAGAAACAGGAGAAGTAACAGGTGGAATTGCGAAATTCATAACCGAAGAAATTAAACAAAAACTAGAAAACGAATATAATGTAGAAAAAAATTCAGCAATATTCTTTATAGCAGATGAATTTGAGAAAGCCCAAAAAATAGCAGGATTAGTTAGAATTGAATTAGGAAAGAGATTAGACCTAATCGAAAAAGGTGTTTATAAATTCTGTTTCATAGTGGACTTCCCAATGTATGAATTGTCAGACGAAGGAACTATAGACTTTAGCCATAATCCATTTTCTATGCCGCAAGGCGGATTAGAAGCATTAGAAAATAAAAATCCATTAGACGTCTTAGCATATCAATATGACTTAGTATGCAATGGTTATGAAATGGCATCAGGAGCAGTAAGAAATCACAATCCAGAAATTATGGTAAAAGCCTTTGAAATAGCAGGATATTCAGAAGAAGAAGTGAAAAATAGATTTGGAGCATTATACAATGCCTTCCAATATGGAACACCACCACATGCAGGAGCAGCACCAGGTGTAGATAGAATGGTTATGCTAATTGCAGATTCACAAAACATAAGAGAAATCATAGCATTTCCAAAAAATAAAAAAGCAAGAGACTTGTTGATGCATGCACCATCAGTTGTATCAAAACAACAACTAGATGATGTACACATTCAGTTAAAATGAGACACAAAAGGACTGTCCCCAACTGTCTCAAAAAGGAGGAAAAATGGAATATAGATATACACCAAGTGACAGAGTTTGTTCACAAGAAATGATTATAGAATTAGAAGGAGATATTGTAAAAAACGTTACAATTGTTGGCGGTTGTGCTGGAAATACAGTAGGAGTTTCCAATTTAATTCAAGGAATGAGAATTGATGAAGCCATTCAAAGATTGAAAGGAATTCCATGTGGATTTAGAGGAACTTCTTGTCCAGATCAACTTGCTATTGCCTTAGAAGAAGCAAAGAGTAAATTATTAGGTGAAAAATAATATGAAGAAAAAAGTTTTATTAGGAATGAGTGGAGGAGTGGATAGCTCAGTATCAGCAATTTTATTGCAAGAACAAGGTTATGATGTGATTGGCTGTACGATGAGGCTATGGGAGCCAGATAATGCAGAAGAGAGCAGCTGTTGTGGAAGTCAAGCTATTTATGATGCTAAGAGAGTTTGTGATAAATTGGGAATTCCTCATTATACTATTAATTGTAAATGTGAATTTAAAGAAAAAGTAGTAGATAATTTTGTTCAAGAATACAAAGAAGCAAGAACACCAAATCCATGTGTAGAATGTAATCGATACTTGAAATTCGGAGCTTTTTACCAAAAGGCGAAGGAATTGGGCTGTGATTATATTGCAACAGGACATTATGCAAGAATTGAATTTTCGGATAGATACCAACAATATGTATTGAAAAAATCAAAAGAGGAGAAAAAGGATCAGACCTATTTCTTATATACAATTTCTAAAGAAATATTAGAGCATATTGTTTTTCCACTACAAGATTATACGAATAAAGAGGATACTAGAAAAATAGCTGAAGAAAATAAATTAGAAGTGGCACATAAAAAAGATAGCCAAGAAATTTGTTTTATTCCAAATGACAATTATCAAGAGTTTCTAAAGAAATATGGTCAATATAAAGAGAAAAAGGGGAACATTGTATTAAAAAATGGAAAAATACTAGGAGAACATCAGGGGCTTATTTATTATACAATTGGGCAAAGAAAAGGATTAGGAATTTCTTACCAAGAGCCATTGTATGTATTGCAATTAGATAAAGAGAAAAATGAAGTGATAGTAGGAACAGAAAAAGAGTTATATGCAAAAGAGTTGCAAGTAAAAGATGTCAATTGGATGATAGAAATAGCAGAAACATCAATTAAATGTAGGGCAAAAGTTAGATATCGAGCCAAAGAAGCAGAATGTGTGGTGTATCCAAAAGAAGAGAAAACCAAAGTAGTGTTTACAGAACCACAAAGGGCGATTACTCCAGGTCAATCTGTTGTTTTTTATGATGAAAATGGAATTGTGTTGGGTGGAGGTAAAATAATATAAAGTAGGCAATGAGAAATATAATAAAATAGTTCAAAAAACTTGTATAATTCTTTTAAGTATGATATAACTACTTTATAAAAATAAAGCTAAAATGAAAAGAAAGGCGGAATTTTTGTGGAAGAAATGGAAAGAGATGTAAAAACAATTTTAATTGTAGATGACGAGCCACCAATTAGAGATATATTAGTATATAATTTAGAAAAAGAAGGATATAAAACCATAGAGGCATCTGACGGTTTGTCAGCTGTTAATATGGCATTGGAAGAAAAACCAGATTTGATTTTACTAGATATTATGCTTCCAAAATTAGATGGATTATCTGTATGCAAAAGAATTAAAAATTCTTTAAATGTGCCAATTCTTATGCTAACGGCAAAAGATGGAGAAATAGATAAGATTTTAGGACTAGAATTAGGTGCAGATGACTATATTACAAAGCCTTTCAGTGTAAGAGAATTAGTAGCAAGAGTAAAAGCAAATCTAAGAAAGGTAGAGGCAGTTTCTAGTAATCGAGAAGTAGAAAAAACAAATCAAGATAGAAAAAAAGAAAACAAAATAATAGTAGGAGACTTAGAATTAGACTTAGATAAATTCGAAGTTAAGGTCAGAGGGGAAACTATGGACTTAACATTAAGAGAATTTGAAGTATTAAAATTTTTAGCATCTCAACCAGAACAAGTAGTAACAAGGGAAACCTTATTAGAAAAAGTTTGGGGTTATGAATATTATGGAGATATTAGAACGGTTGACGTAACAGTAAGAAGAATTAGAGAGAAAATAGAAAAAGATACCTCTATTCCTAAAATATTAATCACCAAAAGAGGAGTTGGTTATTACATTGCTTCAAAATAGTAAAACCTATACAGGAGAATGGATTTCGAGTAAGATATCCATTCTTTTTTTATACCATTTGTCGAAAATTGCGATGAAAAGTACGACGAATTAAGAAAAATGTATTGACAATTATAGGACAAGAACTTATACTCATAGTAAATTATATAATTTAGTAAGTACATAAGGAGGGAATAGAATTAGTGCACTAAAAAAAGCGTATGAATAGAAAATTCGTATCAAAAAGTAATAGAATACTAAGAAAAATTTTAAATTCAAAAGAAAATTTAGATATCTTACAAGATTTTATAGAAACCTTTTTAGAAATTAAGATTCAACAGATAAAATTAAACCCATATTTAGAAAACAAATCGAAAAATTTACCAGCAGAGGAAAACTTTGGAATTGCAGATGTTAGAATAAAAATGCAAAACAAAGAAGAATTAAACATTGGAATTCAATTTATAGATGGCTATTATGCACAAAATAAAATGTTGTTATATTATGCACAAATTCATGCCAATCAATTAGAATATGAAGATAATAGAAGGATAGTAAAAACAAAAACCATTAATTTACTTGACTTTCATTACTTAAAATCAAATAACTATTACAATAAAATTGTGATACCATCTAAAACAGAAAATGAAATTGAATTATATGTGATAGAATTGCCTAAATTTCATCTATCACAATACCAAAAAATTACGAAACAAGAAGCATGGATGACTTATTTATGTGGTAATTCAGCAGAGGGAATAGAAATTGTATTAAAAAAGTTTGATAAAATTAAAAAATTAGATGATTTATTAGAAACCTATTGGAAAAACGAGGTAATGGAGTAAAAATAAAATATAATATTTTTTACACCTGATTGTTTATGTGGTGTTCCAAATATTATATTTTATTTTAACATTAATGTACTTGTGTTAAGGTTTGTTTTAAAGTTGCTTTTATAATGGTTCCCTCTGGTACTTGTTCGCCAGTAGTGTAATCTTGTGAAGTAACAATACCAGAACCTTCTATATTGATGTTTAAGTTTTTAGATTTCAAAGCACTAATGGCTTCAGAAGCATTCATTCCTTTTAAATCTGGAACAGTAACAGAAGTAGAGACATTACTTCCTTCTCCATAAATGACAATTACAGAACCCTTTAGAAGTGAATTTCCAGGTTTCGGTGTCTGATCAGTTACTAGAATAGTATTAGGGTCTCCGTTTACATATATTTTAGTATTAAAGCCAGAATTTTTTAATATTTTTTCAGCTTCTGCTACAGTTTTGTTTTTAATATCTGGTACTACAATAGCATTACTTGGATTTTTATTACTAGAAGCATCTTCGTCAGAAGGAACTCCTAAGTAAGGTAAAATTTCAGATAGCATTTGAGATACCACAGGACCTGCAACTTGTCCACCCTGATGACCATTTTTTCCTTTTGGGTCATACAAAGTAAGAAGTAAGGTAAGTTGTGTATCTTCTACTGGAGAAATTGCTACATAAGAAGCTACATATCCTTCTTGTGCATTGGCTTCTGTTGGTTCTGAAGTACCAGTTTTACCACCAATGGAGTAACCAGATACCGCAGCATGTCTACCAGAACCAGAAGTTACAACAGATTCCATTAAAGATCTAGCTTTTTCTGATGTTTGTTTTGAGATAACTTGTCTTACCTGAGTAACAGGAACTTCTGTTACAGTATTGGTATCTGTGTTAGTAATTTCTTTAACAATACGAGGTTTCATCAAAATACCATCATTAGCAACACAAGAGATAGCGGTAATCATTTGAAGAGGTGTTACATTGAACCTTTGTCCAAAAGACATAGTAGCAAGTTCAACATCTGCCACTTTATCTAAATTATAAAAAATGCTACTTTGTTCTCCATATAAGCCAGAATTAGTAGAATTAAATAAGCCAAAAGCGTTGTAATATTTATATAAAGTAGAAGCACCAATCCTTTTTCCTAATTGCATAAAGGCAGGGTTGCAAGAATTGCAAAGAGCTTTTCTTAGGGATTGAACACCATGAGGATTGTCAGCCCAACATTTTATTTTATAATCGGCTACTTCTTCATATCCTTTACAATAAAAATCATCTGCTTTATCGGTTGAAGTAATATTTTCTTCTAAGGCAACAGAAGCGGTTATAACTTTGAAGGTAGAACCAGGTTCATAGGTTTGTCCTACTGATTTATTAATCCACATTTTAGATAAAGCAATACTTTTTTCTTCTGATGAAAGAGAATCGTAAGTTTTAGCTAAAGTAGAATTTGGTGTATAAGGAGCATTTAAATCATAATCAGGATAAGAAGCCATAGCAAGAATATCTCCCGTTTTTGGGTTCATAGCAATTACATTACCACCTCTTGTACATTGGTTTTCGTCTACTGCCTGTTTTAAGTATTTTTCTACAATGGATTGAATATTTAAATCAATAGTAAGAGTTAAATCACTTCCATTTTCAGCAGAGATATAGGTTTCTTCTGCATTTGGAATTTCACGTTGATCGCTACCTTTTGAGCTTACAATTTTGCCAGGAGTACCAGTTAAAACAGATTCCCACTTAGCTTCAATTCCACTTAAACCTTGATTGTCGTTACCACAAAAACCAATAACATTGGAAGCAACAGAACCATAAGGATAATATCTTTTGGTATCTTCATCAATATTAATACCAACAGAAACCTTATTTTCTTTCATCCATTGTTTTAGTTTTTCAACTTTCTCTTGCTCTACTTTTTTAATAATAGTTTCTACTTGTGTATCATTACTTACTTTTTGTAAGGTTTCCTCATAATCAAGTTCAAAAATTTCAGCTAGTCCTTTGGCAATTTTTTCTTTATCCTCTTTTTTGATTTTAGTAGGATTAATAGTTATGGTATCCACTTGTGCGCCAATCGCTAAAGCCTTACCAGTAGAATCATAAATATTGCCACGTTTTGGACTAATAATCTGATTAATTGTTTGTTGCTGATATGCTTTTTCCTTTAAAAAGTTTCCTTGTACAAATTGAATAAAACCAATTCGGACAACTAAAACAGTAAAAATTAAAACAGTTATTGTCAATAAAATTCGCAACTTATTTGTATAGACTAGATTTTTAGATTCAAATCCAGTTTTTATTTTTACTACTTTATGATTAGACGTATCTTCTTTTACTTTTTTTTGATTTTTCATATTTATCATTCCTTTGGAAATATTGTATATTAAAACAAGGTAAAAATCAATAAAAGTTGAAAAAATAAAAGAAATATAATATAATTGGGGATGGAGGAAAAAATCATGACAGTGTTAGAAGAAACAAAATTTATTATGAATAAATATCATATTAAAGCCAATAAATCATTAGGACAAAATTTTTTAATTCGTGAAGAAGTGGTACAAGCAATTGTGGATAGTAGTGAGATAAAAAAAGAAGATTTAGTAATTGAAATTGGACCAGGTTTAGGAACTTTAACGAAAGAATTATTAGAAAAGGCTGGAAAAGTTATTTGTATTGAATTAGACAAAAAAATGGTGCAAATTTTAGAAGATAGATTTTCGCTTTATGACAATTTTGAACTTTTAAATCAAGATGTTTTAAAAGTGGATTTGAGGAACTTAATTGAAAAAGAAAAAGAAAATTCTAATATCCAAAAAGTAAAAATAGTAGCTAATTTGCCTTATTATATTACAACCCCAATTATTATGAAATTATTAGAAGACGAATTACCATTAGAGAGCATTACCGTAATGATACAAAAAGAGGTAGCAGATAGATTAATTGCAATACCAGGGGAAAAGGAAACGGGAGCAATTACTTATAGTATATATTATTATACACAAGCAGAAGGGATTTTGGAAGTTCCAAATCATTCTTTTATTCCAGAGCCAGAGGTGACTTCTAAAGTAATTAAATTATCCATTCGAAAGGAAGCACCAGTAGAAATTGAAGAAAAGGAATTTATGTTTAAAATAATAAAAAATGCTTTTATGCAAAGAAGAAAAACTTTATTGAATGCTTTAGTAAATACTAAGATATTGACCAATAAAGAACAAGGTACAAAGCTTTTGGAAGAATTGGGGATTCCTATTACGATTAGGCCAGAGAAATTAGGATTAGAAGATTATGCGAAAATCGCACAAAAAATTAATAGTTTTTCTTTTTAGCACTTCTCATAAAGCAATTTTTATGTTATAATAAAAAAGAAGTATAAAATAGGGAGAAAAAGATGAATCAAATTTTGGTTACTAAGAAATTGTATATCACGCCAGAACTGAAAAGAAAAAAGAAATTATATAAATTCGAATTCTTTTTATCAGTTTTTTTAGTGTGTGTTTTACTTTCTGCCTATATTTATGCAGAATATGATAGAAATAAAAGTGAGCAAGTATCGCAAGATATATTAGCTAATTTAGATATTCCAACAGAAGATACTACACTTGCTAAAAATAATGTATTAGTTGTGGTATTAGATGAGGAACAACAGCAAAACGGTGGAGTAGTACAAGAACAATCACCAAAAGCAAATAAACGAGTGGTTCAAAAAACAGAAAAAGGTTATCAATATGAAACAATAGCAACTGTTACAATACCAAAAATTAATGTTACATATCCAGTTATTGATGGTCCAACTGATTCAACAGAAGAAACAGAAGATTTATTAAAAATATCGCCTACTAAATTTTGGGGACCAGAGCCTAATGAAGTTGGTAATTTTTGTATTGTAGGACACAATTATCGTAATACAAGATTTTTTAGTAAAGTGCCAACATTAGTAGAAGGAGATATTGTAGAAATAACAGATTTATCAGGAAAAACGATTCAATATAAAATTTATACGAAATATCAAGTTGATCCAACAGATGTTAATTGTACTAGTCAATTAACCAATGGAAAAAAAGAAATAACTTTAATTACTTGTACAGATGACAGTAAGTATAGAGTTGTTGTAAAAGCGAAAGAAGTAAAATAGTAACAAATAAAAATCTTCCTCATATTATAAAATAAAAATAAGAGGAGGATTTTTTATAATGGCAAAAATACTAGTATTTAACAATGATACTGATAGAATGGAAACTTATTATAGAGGAGAAAGTGAGCCTATGCCATACAATACAAACGGAACTTTAAAAGTAAGAGAATTTAGAGGAGCTAGTCGAAGCAATATATTATGGACAACCAAAAGATGTATGCAAAGTTGGAATAGCCAAAGATATATATTTCGGAGGACCGATACCAGTTGGGTTTGCTTTTAAAAGACCTTATGAAGGAGGACATGGAAACCAGAGCCAACATTATGCAGGGGTAGCCTTTGATGTGGGGCAAACATTAACAGCAAGTCGAAGAACCGCATTATGGAATTCAGCAAATAGTTCAGGTGTATGGGCTTATGTGGAACCTGTAGAGTAGGTTTTTGTAGTGTTACAATTGATGTGAAACAAAAGAAATAAAAATTGAATAAGTGAT
>CANEEJ010000041.1 GCA_947426525.1 uncultured Clostridium sp.
ATCTTTTCTTAATCATAGGAACTGGTTTTGTATTATCAGATGGTTGCCATTTACAGTCAATTTCTTTTGAATTTAATAGGTATTTTCCCATCTTTTCTAGACAATAAATTCTGTAAATTCCTTTTCCTTCATCAGATGTGAAGTAATATCTTGTTAAAATTTTTGATTTAACAAGTTGGTCTAATTTATTGTTTAATTTATCTTGTGATTTTGGATCAATTCCTTTAATTTCTAACATTTGGTATAATTGTCTTGAGGTAATAAATTCAAATTCATTTACTAAGTCTAAAATCGCAAAATGAATTTCATTGATATGCCCTATGTCAATTTTGTGTACAATTTGGTTCATAGATACATATCCGTCTTTTCCATCAAATGTTTTGATTTCACCTTCTCTGATGGCAAAAGGTGATACTTGTGCTTTAATTTGGTTATCTTCAACCATTTTAATCCCTCCTCTTGGATACGTTAATTACGTTATCCTTAAATTTAATACTTAAACAATTACTAGTTTTATCTTTTTTCTTTCGTTATCTATTTTCTTGATATAGACATCAACGGTTTGTCCATAAACAAGACCTTCTTCATATTCTGCCATTCCTACTAGATTGGGAGTTAGCTCTATGAATATGCCGTTTTTATTTTTTTCCGTTTCTCTAACAATTCCTTTTGCTTTTGTTCCTGGTAGGAACATTTTAGCGTTTTCTTCCCAGCTACCTAATGTCTCTTTATACGATAAAATGACCTTTCCCGTCTCCCTATCTATTGATTTTACCACAATTTCTACTTTTTGTCCAATATTTAGTCTTTCAAATGGACTTTTTATTCTTGCAATGGACAAATCTTCAATATGTGCTAATCCTACAACGCCTCCTCCTATTTCAATAAAGGCACCATATGGCTTAATTCCTTTTACAATTCCGTGTTAGCCTTTCGCCTTCTTGTAAGTCATTTTTTACCCATTGCAAAGCTTCTTGTTGTACTTCTTTTCTAGATAGTATGATATGATTTTGGTCTGCTACTTCTTTGATTTTAAATTGTACAAATTTATGGACTTTTCCTGTACATAAATTTGTTTTGGGAATTCCATCTTCATCAATATGAATTGCTTCTACTTCTTTTCTTGGCATAATGCCTGTTATTCCGTTTTCAAACTGAACATGTAAGTTATAGTTATTGTCACATTCTTTGACTAGTCCTTGTAGTGTTTCGTTGGTATGGATATAGTTATCTATATTATGAGATGTTAATTCTGTAATTTCGTTATTCCAGCCTTCTGGCTTGAATTTTAATGAATTCATTCGTTTCTTTTTCTCCTTTTTGTCCTTTGTTTGTTTTATTATATATTTTTTATGATTTATTTTCAATAGTTCCTGGTTAAAAATTTCTATTTGTAATTTTATGTAAAATATGCTATAATTTTGTATATAAGATAAGAAAGGAGATTTGATTATGGTAGCAAATGAAACAAATCAAACAACTGATATTCAAACATCTCGGGAAACAACTTTAACTTCTGGTTTAACAGAGGATGCGGTTGTTTTAGTAATCGGAAGATGGATGCCCATTCATAATGGTCATAAAGCATTTTTAATCCAACTTACTAAATCTTGTCGCAAAGTTATCGTTGGCATTGGCTCTTGCTATGAGAATGGCACAAGCCGGAACTGTATTCCTGCTGTAGAGCGGGAAAAAATGTTACGGGCTATCTTTAAAAAGGAGGCTATACCTGAGGAAGCCTATGAGATTGTTCCCATTCCAGATTTTTCAAGTTTTTCTGAATGGCTCAATGTGATAAAACAGTTGTGTGTTTTAAAAGGTGTTACCCATTTTTGTAGTGGGAATAAAGAAGATATTTTGGATGAATTAGAAAAGATAGGAGAAGATTTCCCTTTTGAAATTATTAATCCGGAAACCACCTCTTCTATCCCTTATCATGCAACTGAAATTCGTAAGTTGATTTATCAGGGAAATTACGAAGAACTGGAAAAGATGATTCCTCATGAAATTAAGCCGATTCTTTTTAAGAATACTTTCAAAGAAATTGTTGCTTCGAGTAGAAAACGTGGGATTAAGATAATCCCTGGCAGACAGACTGTTGACATTATCTTTTTAGTTCGCAATCTGTCTGATGGTAAGCTTTACGTTTTGCTTGGAAAGCGCTCTATGGAAAAAGTAGATTTTCCTGGTTTCTTAGGGCTTCCTGGTGGGGGAATTGACTTATTTGAAACGCCTATTGCTGCAGCATTAAGAGAGTTTCAAGAAGAAACAGGCTTAACGTTTCAAATGATTGATAACTCTTTGGAACCCGCTATTGTAAAGTGCTCTGACATTCCCAATGCCACTTTAGAGCAAATGCATTTTATTGGGATTTACAGTTCAGAAGATGAAACAATTGCAGGCACAAGAGGTGGCTCTTCTCAGTGCTTCGGTATCTTTGTAGAAGACGATTTGGAAAAATATCAGGATTATTTAAATCCAACTGATGATTTGACCGACGTCTGCTTCTATGAGGTACATGATGCCATCGCTAAGGGTTTAGCTTATCAGCATGGAGAAATGCTTGAAAAAGCAATTGCTATGTTTGAGGCTTCTCCCAAATTAGTGAAGCCAATAACAAGTAAAGACCTACAAGAAAAAGCTGAAACTCTTGTTATCTCTTTTGTAGGGGCTTCTGGTTCTGGAAAGAGTACAGCTGCCTTTGGCACAACTTATCAGTTAAAGAAAGAAGGGGCTTCTGTAGAATATGTACCAGAATTTGCTAAAGATTTGTTTTACAACGGTTTACTTGGCAAATATATTCCTAATCAAAGCTATATTATTAGTGAGCAGTATAAGCGGATTTACGATTTACTTGGTCAGGTAGATTTTATTGTGACTGATGCTGGTATCGAAATTAGCGCCTTACATGCTTCTAATGAAAGCAAAGAAGTGGAAGATTTAGCTTGGTATCTCCGTAGGAAACTGCGTCAGGTAACTATCTTCATTGAAAGAGATGAAGAGAAAGTACCATTTGAAGCAAAAGGACGTGCCGAAAGTGAGGCAGAAAGCAGACTGTTTGGACTTAAATTGAAAGAATACATAAGAAATAATGAGATTTCTTTCTTTAAAGCTAAAGGTTCTGAGGAAGCTGTTGCAATTGCTTGTCAGCTTGCGGTACAAGATTTAAAAAACCGATAAAAGAATATTCAGTTAAAAATTGCTAGTATAGTAATTTTCTATCAAAAAACTCTCATCGCTTGGATGAGAGTTTTTTTCTATTTTATCCTTTTAAAATTTTATTCACTTCTTCTTTTCTTAAATACCTCCATTTTCCCAGTGGTAAATCTTTTACTCCTATACCTGCCATCTTACTTCTATGTAATGCTAAAACCTTATGTCCTACTGCTTCACACATTTTGCGAACTTGTCTATTTTTTCCTTCATGAATGGTAATTTCTAATCTGGATTGGTTCTTTTCTTCATCTGTTTTTAAAATTTTAACTTTAGCTGGTCTTGTGGTATAATCTTCAATCCTTACCCCTTTTTTTAGTTGCTCTACTGCTTCTTTTTGAACAATTCCTTTTATTGTAACGGTATACGTTTTTTCTATCTCATGCTTTGGATGTGTTACTTGATACACAAAATCTCCGTCATTTGTTAAAATCAAGGCTCCAGAAGTATACATATCTAGCCTTCCTACAGGAACAATTCGTTGTTTTACTTTAACTAAATCTAGCACAGAATCTCGATTGAATTGGTCTTTCGCTGTTGTTACATAGCCAATTGGTTTATTTAGCAAAATATATATTTTTTCTTCTTGAATTGTCACTACTTTTCCATTATACTCTACTACATCTTTTGATGGATTTATTTTGGTTCCCAATTCTGTTACATTTTTGTTGTTCACATTTATTTTTCCTTGTATGATTAACTCTTCTGCTTTTCTTCTAGAAGCTATTCCCGCTTCTGCCAAATACTTTTGCAATCTCATTTCTTCCTCCTTAACCTGGTGGATTAGGGGGACGTCCCTCCTCCAATTTCTCTAGCAATTCTTGAAAATATTCTGGTAGTTTAGCTTCTAAGAACATCTCTTTTTCTGTGATGGGATGCTTGAATGCTAAACTTTTAGCATGTAAGGTTTGTCCGTTCGATTCCCCACTCATTTTTCCCATTAGAATAAGTAGTGTCTCCAATAATTGGATACCCAATTTGTGACAAATGCACTCTAATTTGATGGGTTCTTCCTGTTTCTATTCTTACTTCTAGTAAAGTACAGTTATGCCTTGGATATCTTTTTAAAACTTTAAAATGCGTGATGGCTTCTTTTCCTTTTTTCGTTACTGCCATCTTTTTTCTGTCTTTTGTACTTCTTCCAATTGGCATATTAATGGTTGCTTCATTTTCTTTTACCATTCCTCTTACCATTGCTATATACGTTTTTTTGACCTCATGATTTTTAATTTGTTCACTTAAGTGAATATGTGCTTTGTCATTTTTAGCAATGATTAAAATTCCAGAAGTGTCTTTATCAATTCGATGTACAATTCCTGGTCTTATTTCTCCTCCTATACCAGATAGCGAATCTTTGCAAATAGCCATAATGGCATTTACTAATGTTCCATCTGGATTGCCATTGGCTGGATGGACCACTATTCCTTTCGGTTTGTTAACAACAATAATATCTTTATCTTCATAGATAATTTCCACTGGAATGTCTTGTGCTTTTAATTCAATCTCTTTTGGTTCTTCTTGTTCCACTATTATAGTATCATTTTCTTGTATCTTATAAGATGCTTTGGTTTTTTTCGCATTTACTAAAATCTTTTCTTCGTCTATTAACCTTTGTATAGCCACTCTAGAGAGGTCCTCTACTTTTTTAGCTAGATAACTATCAATTCGGCTATTTATTTCTTCCTTTTTTACTACAAAAGTTTCCAAATTTGATTTCATTCCCTTCTTCTATTTTTTGTCTTTATCTTCTAATTGATTTTCTCCTGTTTTATTTCTCCATTCTTTTACGGTAAATACAGCAAATGTAGCAACAACTGCAACCCACCCAATTACGACAAAAAGGTCTGCTATATTAAATACTGGTAGCTTATGTCCAAAATCAAGAAATTCCGTTACATATCCTCTAAAAATTCTTTCTATTGTATTCGAAATTCCACCAGCTAAAATAAAACTTAAAAATACTTTAAACTTTCTATCGACAAATTGGTTTTGTGTTGTCATGAATTTGAAAATAACACCTAAAATAACAATATTGGTTAGTACATACATAATAGTAGAATTAGAACCAATTCCATAAGCAGGTTTCGTATTTTCGCTGATTTTAAAGCTCAATATTCCAGAAATCAGGTCGGTTTCTCCCATCATGTGAACCCCAATCTTAAGACCTTGGTCCAGCAAAATAATAATTGCAATTAAACTAATTAGAAAAATGGTTTCCTTTGTTATTTTTCTTTCTTTTTTATTTTCCATTGTTATCCTTCTTTCTCAATTTCATATACAACAAAATGGTCATCTTGATATAATTGTTTATATTTAGGGTCTTTTGTTTTTTCAATTAGCATGTTTACTTTTGAATTTTTATAAGCAATGATATGGGTCATACCATATTTTTCAAAAGTATCGCCATAAAATTTTCCAATACTTGATGTGTCAATGAAGTCTGAAAAAATATCTTCTTCTTTTCCACTAAATTCTGGTGCATATAAGTCAGCTCTTGAATCGATAAACACTGGTATTCCTCTAAATAATAAATAGCTTCCATAGTTATATTCGTTGTAGAATTTTGCTGTTGTTACATCAATATTTTCTAAAATAAAATCACTTGCTTTTACTGGATAAGTGCTTTCATCTATAAATTTGTCATCTAATTTCTCTTTTCCAAAGTAGTAACTTAATGTCAAAACGGTTACTGAAATTACTAATATTCCTACCATTTTTAGTTCTTTTCTCATGTTTTCTTTTGGTTTCGTATATATTTCAATTAATTGTATGATTAATCGATTTAAAGCAACAGAGCCTATAATGGCAAACATTGTAACTTGTCTTCTGGAATCTATCATCAAATAGCATAGTCCACTAATCATAAATAAGTCGCTTAATCTAATTTTAGATTTTGTAAAAATTAGGACCGCTAAAAATAGGATAATGGCACACATTGCATCATTTTCTTGTGATAGGGTCATTGGTAAATGCTCATTAATATTTTGTGTAGTATTTCCTTTCATCGTTGTACTTAAATACGTATAGGGTGTCTTTCCTAATGGTGTTAGTAATCCTGTTAATAAACAAATGAGCATAACTAAAATAAGCCATTTTACATTTGAATTTTTCGTTAATTTGATTTTATATGGATTTTGTAATTCTTTACTTCTTTTAACTTTTACTTTATCAATTTGTATTTCTAATTCTTTTTGTTTCGTTTTTAATCTTTCTAATTTTTCTTCTTGTCCGCCTTTTTTCATGTATTGCTTTATTTTCATTTTTAACAGAAAAGTTTTTACTTTTCTATAAATAATTGTCTCTGCTAATAAGGCTATTACATATTCGGCTATATAAGGTAAGTATAAAACAAAGTAGAATGGAAATACTGCTACATGTAAGTTTGCTATGGCAATCGGTATGGCTATTAGCCCTAAAGCATATCGTTTCTTTTTGGTTTCTATGAATTTTTCTATTAAATAAATCGTCAAAATGAATAAAATGAAGGTTACTAGTTGCGCTCTTGCTGCAATATATCCTCTTATCATATACATTACACCAATGGTAATAAGAAATGAGAATAATTGATTTTTTGCTAACTTTGTATTTACAAAATAAATGGATAATCCTAAAATGATAGATAATAGGCAAGTTGTTATATAAATTCCAGTAAATCCAAATGCTTGGTAAATAAAATACGTAATTAAGTCATATCCCCAATGTGGATAGGTATAAGCTAAGTCTTGATGCCAAGAAAATGAATCCATCCCATCAATTCCGTGTTTGGGCTATATGCTCTCCTACTTTTATCGTATAGTACGTGTCATTTTGTAAAGTTACTGGTGTTAATGCTACACAAAAAATAGCGATTAAGATAACTGCTAATATTGTAAATTTAGCATACTCACTGATTTTTTTTCTGGCATTTTTTTTCTTCATGAATTCTTCCTCTTTTCTTTATTTTGTTTTTCAAATTATATCAAAAAAAGTTTCAAAAGGCTAGCCTTTTGAAACTTTTTATCTATTTTACTTGATACAATCCTATACCGCTTCTTGATTTTCAGTTTCTGCTTCCATGTTTTCTTCTTTTTCTGCATTTTTTTCTTCGATTACTTCTAAGCTTCCTACTGAAACTTCATATGCTACTCTTGTTTGAACTGTTCCATCTTCATATTTTTTCTCGTAGGTTCTAGATTGAACTCTTCCTACTACTTTTACTTGGGTTCCTACTTCTAAGTTTTGACAAAATCTTGCATTTCTTCCCCAACTGATACATGGGATGTAATCTGATTTGTTGTAAGCTCTGTTAACAGCAAGTAATATGTCTGAAATTTCTCTTCCAAATGGTGTTTGTCTATAAATTGGCTTTTTGCAAATATATCCCATTAATACTACTTCGTTTGTTATGGTATCTTTTCTAACTATTTCATTTTCTTCTTCTTCATTTTCTTTTTCTTCTACTTCCATAACATCTTTTGCAAAAACAGTTAAAATTAGTCTGTTTCTTTCATTTTCGTAACTGTTATAAGATCTGAATTGACCTTTTACTAATAATTTTTTACCTTCTGTTAAGGTATCTTCTCCAATTAGTCTTTCTGATATGGTGATTGGTATGATATCTTCGTTTCCGCTTAGACGTGGAATTCCTAATTTGAAGATATAAAATCTTTCTCCATAAATTTCATGACTAAATTCTTTTTCTCCTGTAACTTTTCCTACTAATGTTAAGTAGTTGTTTTCTAAATAATTGGTATCCAATTTCTTTTCCTCCCTATCTTTTCTCTTTTATCGTCTGCAATTTTTTAATTTTGCCGTTGTATATTTTTCTTTCTGCGCGATTGTTACATTTTTTATTATACACTATTTTTTTGGTTTTGTCTACATAAAAAGTTAATTTTGTTCAAAAAAGTTAGTTTTTTCCTATATTTCCTTAATTATGTTTTTTGAAATAAATTTTTAATAATGTATAGATAATTAATATTTCGTATGTTTTTAATGGATATTCTTTTTCCTTCTTTACTCTTCTTTCTTCAATTTCAAGTGTTTTTCCTTCTCTATTTTGTAGCGTACTTTGCCAATAAACCAAAATATCTGTTTCACTTATGCTAGATACTGTAACCATTGCTTTTTGGTTTAATCCATATGTTATGCTGTTTTGTATTGCATTTTCTTCTTCATAATCTGGATTTTTATCGGTGTTTATCATAATATATCGTGTGTTTTTTAGGATTTTGCTTAGAATTTCTTTATGTCCTTTAAATTTTGTTAAATTGTCTTCTATTACAATTGTTTCAAATTTTATGTTTTTTATGTTTTCGATACTTCTTAAATTAATTTGAATTAATTGTACTGTTTCGTCTTTTATTTCTTCTATAATTTTCTTTTTAATGGTTTCAAAACATTTTCGACTAGCTATGATACCGATAAATGACATTTTCTATCCCCTATTTTTTATTTTATAGAAGTATTATTTCCTTTTTTGGTAATTTTATGCTAGAATAGAAAAACTTTTTATTTTTTGCATTGCGTTCCATTGTTATTGATGGTGTAATTTTCTAAATAAATGAGGTCTGATACTGGCACAACTTCAAATCCTTTTTGTTTGATATTTTTTAGCAACATATCTAAACTATCTGCTGTGTGTTTGGTTCCATTGTGACTTAAAATGATATCTCCTTCTTTTATTTTTCCTTCTAATCGTTTCCACATCTCATCTCCGCGTTAATCCTGTATAATCAAGAGTATCTAAATTCCATTGTATGGTATGATATCCTTTATCTTGTGCAGACTTGATAACAGTATCATTATATTCTCCATAAGGAGCTCGATAAATTTTTGTTCTTCTGCCAGTTACTTTTTCAATTTTATCGTTACTTTTTTCAATTTCTTCTATGTTTTTCTCATAACTTAAATTATTAACATGTGGGTGAGTGTCACTATGACTTGCTATTTCATGCCCTGCTTCGTGTATTTTTTTAACTGCATCTGGGAACTTTTCAATCCAATCTCCTACCATAAAAAAAGTTATTTTCGTTTGATTATCTTGTAATGTTTTTAAAATGCTATCAATATCATCTGCATTCCATGCACAGTTCATAGTAAATGCAACCTTTTTCTCTTCTGTTTGTACATTATAAATTGGTAATAATTTTCCCGCTGTACTTGCTGTTTGAATTGTATTTCCTCCATTGCTAGTATTATTTAGGCTTCCTGCTACGCAAAATAATAATACTACTGTTACAATAGATACCATATATGTATATATTTTTTGCTTATTCAATACGAAAAACATAACAAATTCCTCCTTTGAAGTTCTTACTCTTTTCATTGTATGCTTTTCCTATCCAAAAAATAACCATGATTTTGAGACAAGGGGGACAGGTCTCAAAAAAAGATAGCAAGTTTCCCTGCTATCCTTTTCGTTCCAGAAGCTTATTTTTCTGTTTCTTCTTTTTCACAAATTGTTATGTCTTCTTTTAGGTATATTCCTATCATATCTCCCGTCGCATTCACATCAACTCTAAAATAGTCTGATAGATTCTTTTGGAAATAGTCATATATTTCTGCCCATAATTCTCGCGGTATTTTAGTTACTTCAATTGCTTCTTGAATCACTTTTGTCCACACCTCAATACCAAAATATTCTCCGTCCTCCCCTATTAGGTTTATTTGTACGTATTCATCTTCCTTTTTTGATGGTGGTAATAAGTCTATTTCTCTTATCCTTGGCTCATTATTTGTCGAATAAGAAAATATCGCCATTATGTTCATAACATGTTGATAAATCTCGTTTTCTTTTTTCGTTTTTTCTTCTTCTACTTTCTTTTTCCGCTCCTCATAGACTTTTTTGGCAAATTCTTTTGCTTGTTCTTCATACATTTAAACTTCCTCCTTGTTTTAACAATTTGCTACTTTTACGCTGTTTCGTGTTGTATTTTATCATATTTCACATAATCAGTCAACTTTCTACATTTTTCTTCATATGATATATAAAGTAACCCAAAAGTTACAAATAAGAAAGGAATGATAGAAAATGGAAATGGATAACAAAAAACCTTTTTGTCCAGTTCTTGACGTAGATGGCGTCATCTCAGGAGGAAAACAATTTGATTTAGATATAACTTTACCAGAAGATAACCGTGACGTTATTTATGGAGTTGTAAAAAATTGTTTTAAAGAACCAGTTAAAGATGCTGTTGTAAAATTAGTGGAAGTTGTTTGTGAGCATGGCAAAGAAGAAAGAAGACCAATCGGTCATACTTTTACCGATAAAGAAGGAGAATTCGTATTTGGCCCTCTTTGTCCTGGAAAAGAATATGCTTTACAAATTTGGGTAAATGACACAAAGAAAATCAAAATTTGCGCAAAATGTCACCATGAAGGTAAATGTCTAAAAGGTGATAAGTGTGACAAATGTGATTGCTTTATCAGCGACTGCGACGAACATCACAAATGTGAAAAAGAAGATTGTTTCGAAAAACCTGAATGTAAATAACATTTAAAAATACAAAAATATTGCCAAAAAGGACCGTCCCTTTTGGCAATATTTTTACATTATCCCCATTTTTTTTGCAAATTGTTTTCCCTTTTTCATTATTTTCTTTTTGTTCATCATGTCGTTTTCTGCATACATCATCATTAGTCCTGTTGTGATTAATCCACCAATCATAACACCTTTAACAAATTTCATATTACTCACCTCTTTTTTATTTTCTCTTTTTTTCTTTGTTTTTATACTCGTTTTTATATAATTTAACAATGGAATATATTTCATTTATTGTGATACATGCTAAAAAAATTCCAAAACATTTTTTTAAGATACTTACATCAATATGAATGGAAATATTAGCTCCTAAGATGGCACCTAAAATTCCAAATACAGATATTATAATTGCCAGTTTCATGTCAATATTTTTATTTTTTAAATTGACAAAAATGGCTACTATTGAAGTTGGAATAAAGAAAATTAAATTAGTTGCCTGTGCTACATGTTGTTCTGCTCCCATCATAAAGGTTAAGAGGAATATTAATATGGTTCCTCCTCCCATTCCTGTTCCACTTACAATTCCTGAAACAACTCCTATTAATACTTCTGCCATGCTTTTCCTCCTAACAGGGATTTTAAGGGGTGTCCCTAAATCCTTGTTTTAGGGACACCCCTTTTTTGTCTCATTTTTTCTTAATTAAAAATCATTTTATAGGATACATAGGCTAAAAATATAGTAAAGGCTATTTTCATTACTTTTTTTGGTAACTTTTTTAATAGTTTAGCTCCTATATAACCACCTATTGCTCCTCCTATTGCACATAAAAAAGCTATTTTCCAGTCAATAAAGTTCCCTTTATAGTAAAAAAAACTACTTGTTATTACCATTGGTAATATACAAAAGACCGATGTTCCTCTTGCTTTGGTATCGTCTATATTTAATAAGTGAATGAAGGCCGGCACTAATATCATCCCTCCACCTGTTGAAAATAATCCACTAACAACTCCTGCTAATAATCCAATTATCATTTTTTTAATCATAATAAAAACCTACTTTTTAGTAGGTTTTCCTATTTTTATTTTTTTTATTCAATCTGGATTATAATATTTTGTTCCTAGCATTTTGTCTGGCATATACTGTTGCTCTACATAGTGTCCTGGGAAGTCATGTGGATATAAATATCCTTCACTATATCCTAGTTCCTTCATTTTTTCTACTGGTGCATTTCTTATATGCATTGGAATTTTTCCTGTGTCTTTTGTTTGTACATCTTCTAATGCTTTGTTAATTGCCATATAACTAGCATTTGATTTTTTAGAAGTTGCTACATATACAGCTGCTTCTGATAATAATATTCTTGCTTCTGGCATTCCAATCATATGGATTGCTTGCATTGCAGAATTGGCTACTACTAAAGCATTTGGGTTCGCCATTCCTACGTCTTCAGATGCACAAATGACAATTCTTCTTGCTAAAAATAGTGGATCTTCTCCTCCATTTAATGCTCTTGCTAAATAAAATACTGCTGCATCTGGATCTGAACCTCTCATAGATTTAATAAAAGCACTAATATTATCATAATGTTCTTCTCCATTTTTATCAAATATGGCTTTTCGATTTTGAATACTATTTTTAATCACTTCATCTGTTAAATGAATGTAGCCATCTTCATTCATTGGTGTTGTTAATGTGGCTACTTCTAACCCATTTAAAGCTGTTCTTACATCTCCATTACTTATGGTAGCTATTTTTTTTAGGGTTTCATCTTCTATTTTAATGTTGTATTCTCCTAGTCCATCTTTTCTCTCTAAAGCATTTTTTAGTACTTGATAAATATCTTCTTCTGTTAATGGATTTAATTTAATTACCATTGACCTTGATATTAAAGCCTTGTTTACTTCAAAGTATGGATTTTCAGTAGTTGCTCCAATTAAAATAATGGTTCCATTTTCTACAAATGGTAGTAAAGCATCTTGTTGCAATTTATTAAATCTGTGAATTTCGTCAATAAATAAAATGCTTTTTCCAGTTGGGTTTAGCATGAAATTTTTGGTTTCTTCTACTACTTTCTTAATTTCTGCTACTCCAGATGTTACTGCATTGATTTTATAAAATTTGTATTTGGTTGTTTCGCTAATCACTCTTGCTAATGATGTTTTTCCACAGCCTGGAGGACCAAACAGAATGATACTAGATAATCGGTCTGCTTTTATGGTTCGGTATAAAATTTTGTCTTTTCCGTATTACATGTTCTTGTCCTACGTATTCTTCTAGCGTTTTCGGTCTCATACGAAAGGCTAGTGGTTCATTACTGTTCATGATTTTTTCCTCCGTCCCCAAAATCATTTTCCTAAAAGATTTAATCCTTTTTTGATTAGTTCTTCTGTTGATAGTTCGTTTTTATCTAGTTTGTTAAATACTTTTTCAATTTCTTTTTTGTTGTACCCTAATACTTGCAATGCTGCCATTGCTTCTTCTACTTTTGTATTGTTTTCCATTACTAGTTGTAGTTTATTTTCTACTTCTGTTGTCTCTTTTGCTTTTGTTTTGCTGTTTACTTGTTTATTTATTTTTTCAATTTGTTGTTCTTTGGTTATTTTATCTTTTAATTCTAAGATTATTCTTTGGGCTGATTTTGCTCCAATTCCTGGTATGGCTGTTAGTGCTTTTACATCTTCTGAGATAACAGCTAATGCAAATTCGGATGGCTCACATACGGCTAACATGGTTAATGCTGTTTTGGCTCCTACTCCACTTACTCCAATTAATAGTTCAAACATTTTTAGTTCTTCTAAGGTGTTAAATCCATAAATGCTAATATCGTCTTCTCTTACTTTATAGTATGTATGTACTTTTATGGTTTCCCCAATATTTCCCAGTTTATCTATTCCTACTTCTGACATGTATACTTTGTATCCTAGTCCTCCTACGTCAATAACAATGTATCCTGTCATTTTCATTTCTAAAGTTCCTTTTATATACGCTAACATGTTTTTTTCCTTCCTACTTTTTATTTTTTATGTGTTATACAAGTAAGTTGCTTCTAAGTCTGCTTCATGTGTTAGTAAGGCTATTGGATATTTTGTGTAGCTACTTCCAATTGCATTGTAATTTTCTTTTGGTTCCGTATATCCCATGTGCCAACGAATAGAGTATTTTTCTTCTGGTGTTAGTTTTATGTATTCCGTTATCATCATAACAGATTTTTCTCCATGTCCATATGGTATGGTGTCGTCTACTGTGTAATATGGCACTTTTTCCCATACTCCTAGTGCATTTTTTGCGTTTCGATAATCTACTTTATAGAAGTTGGTTTTACAAATATCATGTAATAGTGCAATTAGTATGACTGATTCTTCTGGTATGTCGATTGGCATGATACAGTTTTGTACTTTATGTTTTAAGATTTCATATACTTTTAAACTGTGTTCTACTAGCCCTCCTTCATGGTCTCCATGAAATCTGGTGCTGGCTGGTGCAATGAAAAAGTCTGATTTTTCTAAGAAGTTGATTAGTTCTTCGATTCCTTCTCTTTTTACACTTTTTAATAGTTCTAAGAATTGTTCTTTCATTTATTTTTTCGTCCTTTCTTGCTTTTTTATTTTCTTTTGCCATTATATAAACACTTGACGAAATTGTCAAGTGTTTATGCGAATTTTTGTTCTTTTTTGTTGCTATACTTTTTATAAACTTACTTAATTGCTAAAACTAGTCTCAACGCACTACTCGTATAATCTGATTCTAAACTAGAAGTCCCCCCCATAAGATTTGAATTACAATAGTATCCAAAAACTCCATTCCTATAAATAACAGGATAGCCACCTCCTGGAGGAAATCGTGTTATATCACAGTTCTGCCCAGTGCTTGTCCAGGCAGAACTATTTCTATTCCCTGAACCGTCAGACGTTTCATATATAGCATCTCCTACAAAATCTCTCACCTTATATGAAGTCATCGTAGCAGGGTAAACCATCTTATAAGCTGTCGAAGTTGTTCTTTCTTTCTCATCTGCTCCATATAAATCTCCCTTTTTAGTCCCCAAAAGTTGAGATAAACTATCCCACACGTTGGCAGCATAGGATGCAGTAGCTTCGACACTTCCACTATTTAAGTCATACACTCCAAAAGCATTAAGAGTTGTACTCTGTCTTTTATTCGTGGTATATATGTCTTTTATCTGGTCTGTACCACCTGTCTTTATAGAATTCTGACTGTTATATGATTTATGCATTTCAATTTTAACCTTGTTCGTTCCATATTTGCTATATCCTAAATATGAAACAGCACCCCATTCACTATTTTTAGCCATATGTGGATTCAGTATTACTTCCTCTCCAAAACTGCTACTTTTAGCAGCTAAATACATTTTATTCAATTCTTTCGACATTACAGGGGTCTCTCCTGGCATAATATTAAATTCATATGTCATCTGTCCATTACTTTCTCCAACACAAGTAGTTTCAAATTTTCCTACCCAAAGTCCTTCTAATTCTCCAAACCCTCCTCCATTTG
>CANEEJ010000042.1 GCA_947426525.1 uncultured Clostridium sp.
GTATTATACCCCCTAATTTGTAATATTTTTCCTTAAAATATTTAAAAAACCATATATTTTAATAGATTTTTTTCTTTTGTATTTTTCATTTTAAATTAAGCATCCTCTTTGTTGATATCTTTTAACAATTCTAATTGAGATATTAATAATGATTCCATTTTTGCTTTATAGATATCAAATTGTTTTTTAACATCTTCTAATTCTTTTTTCTTCGCTATAATTTCATTATCCAAATCATTAGCTTGTTTTTGTGCATTTGCTTTTGCTTCACTAATAATTTGTTCTGCTTGTTGTCCTGCCACTTTTTTCACGTCTTCTGCCGTTGTTTGTGCCATTAATAGCGTACTTTGTAATGTTTCTTCAATTGCTTTATAGTGTTGTAAACTTTGGTTTAACTCTTCTACTTTTGCTCTTAATTCTGTTGCTTCTTTATAATTTTTGGAATAATCTTCTGTTAAATCGTCTAAAAAATCATCTACTTCTTCTACACTATATCCATTCATCATTTGTTTTGAAAATTTCTTGTTTTCGATATCTAATGGTGTTATCATTATTTTCCTCCTTAAATAGACGGACTAGTTTACTCCGTTGTTTTTTAGCCATGAAACAGAAAGTTTACTTTTCATTTCTTCTCTTGCCATTTCATTTGTAATTTCATAGTTTGATGGTGCTACTAAAAAGATAGAATTTGATACTTTTTGAATGTATCCATCTAATGCATATACCCCACCACTAATAAAGTCTACAATTCTTCTTGCAACATCTTTGTTTACATACTCTAAATTAACAATAACAGATTTTTTCTCTTTTAAAAAGCTACAGATTTCATCTGATTGTTCAAATGTAGTTGGTTGTGATATTACCATTTTAATAGCATTACCTTGTGCTTGTGGCATAGGTACTACTTTATTTCTTCTTCCAAATAATTTTTTATCTTCTATTTCTTCTTCCTCATCTTCATAATCATATACGTTTTCTTCTTCGTATTCTTCTTCCTCTGTGTCCATCCCAAATAGTCCCCACACTTTGTCCATTAATGCTCCTGCCATAAAAAAACCTCCTAAAATACTTCCTTTGTTTTGTTTTCTTAAGTATCTACTTTTTTTACAAAATTGTCAATATTTTTTATTAATGTTATTGTATTTTAATATTCTTGTAACATTCTTGTAATATTATTCTATTTCTTCTAAATTAGGATTTAATATAATCTCATCATATAATGATATTTTTTTATACTTCACAATTTCTTCATTTGAAAATCCTAATTCTTTTAGTTCTTCTGTTGTGTATGTTTCCACAATCGAATATTTCTCTCCTTGTTTTTTTATTTTTACTAACATTTTGCTTAAATATCCGAGCTCGATTTCTCACCACATAATCCAAATCATTTTCCTTTACAATTGCTTGATTTGGCACTTTTAGTCCAGAATCATCCCACCAAATCAAATCAAATGATATTTTTCTATAATTAATTAATTCTTGTATTTGTTTTTCTATTTTAAATATCATAACCACTTCTGTATCATTTTCTTTAATGATATTGGTTATTTCTGCTGGTATTTCAACATTATTTGATAACCTGATTTTTATTTTTTGTCCTATCTCTGCTTTTTTTGCTTCTTCTGATGTAGATACTGTTACAATATAGCAAGAAAAATTATCAATAACTTTTCCACTTTCTTCACTCGTTGCCACTAACTTTCCTGTCTTCAATTCTAGACTTTCTAAATATTCTTTGCTCAAAGAGCTAAAACTATCTGGTGTTAGAGTTTCTTCTAGTCCATCTACTTTATAAGATACAATTCCACTCATTGGTGCTTTTACATATTCTGCTCCTGCATTTAATTGACTTTCATATCCTTTTCTTTCTTCGATTAATTGATTTAGGTAAGAACCTTTTGGGCTTAAATCTCCTGCAATTTGTGCTTTTTTCGTTACATAAGAACTGATTTCTTTTTTATATTCCGCTAGTTTCGTACTGTCTTGAATTTGGTTAATATCTTGCACTTTTTCATCGATTTGATTTTCTAATAATTTCATGTCAGAATTAAATAAATTGGTATCGTTTAGCATAACCTCTTGTATTTTCTTATCCAAATCGTCTATTTTCTTTTTTAGCGTTTCTTCATTGGAACTATAATAACGAAAGATATTCTCATCCTTTGCTGCTCTTTCTCCTTCTGATTTTATCTGTCTCATTCCATTTTTGTAATTTTGTCCTTTTACTACCTTTTCATTTCGAATTACATAACCAATGTCTGTTTCTTCTTGATATAATTTCCCCTCTTCTATTGTAAATATATCAGTAGGTTGTTTTAGTAATAAATAAATCGCATAAGCAACATAAATTGAAATAGCAACTAATATAACATATATAATTATTCTCTTCTTTTTTGAAGAATTTGATACTTGTTTCAATTAAAATCCCTCCAAAATGATTTCGATATTCTTCGCTATGCTAGCTTGTCCATCTAGCCATATCGTTTGTTTATTTTTTCGAAACCAAGTCATTTGTCTTTTGGCATATCTTCTTGTTTCCATTTTTATTTTTTCTATCATTTCTTCTTTGGTAGTGTTTCCTTTAAAGAACTCTACTACTTCTTTGTATCCTAATCCCTGCATAGCAGTTGGAAATTTTTCATGTCTTTCTAATATTCCTTTTACTTCTTCTAATAGACCTTGCTCTAGCATTAAATCTACTCTTTTATTAATTCTTTCATACAATAATTCTCTATCCCATTTTAAGGCATATACTTGATAATCATATTCAACTGGATTTTTTCTAGAATCGATTTCTTGTTCTGTCTTTGTTTTTCCTGTAGCATGATAAATTTCCAAAATTCTTAAAATTCTTTTTTCATCATTGGCACTAATTTTTTGAATAGCAATTGGGTCTATCTTCTTTGCCTCTTCATACAAATTTTCTAACCCCTCTGTTTCTACTCTTTGTTCTAACTCTTGTCGATATACTTCATCGAATTCTATATTAGGATATTCAATTTCATAAATCAAACTGTCAACATATAGACCTGTTCCACCTACTACAATTGGTGTTTTTCCTTTTTCTAATATTTTCTTGATAGCCTGCTTAGCATCACGTTTATAATCTGCTACACTATATCTGTCTTCTGGTGAAATAAAGTCCATCAAATAATGTTTAATCCCTTGTTGTTCTTCTTTGGTAGGTTTAGCTGTTCCAATATCCATCTCTTGATAAATTTGCATCGAATCTACTGACACAATTTCGCCATTTACTCTTTTGGCTAATTCAATTGATAGACCTGTCTTTCCTGAAGCTGTTGGTCCACATATCACAATTACTTTTTCCATCTTAATCTCATTCCTTTTCTATTGCATAGCCTGGTATATCTTCACAATTCCCTGTTGTGTATCTTTCATATATCCCATTTCAATTATCACACTTATTACAAAAACTATCATTAGTATAATTAGCTTTTTTATAAATTCTTCTTTTTTCATTTCATCTTCGTTTATTTTATCTAGCATTCTTCCCATTTGTGGCAGAATAATCATACCATTAATCCCTGTAAAAATAGATACTAGCACATTTTGTATGCTTCTTTGTATTTCTATATTAGGATATTCTACCCCTACTTTTGTTATTTGATAGATTATCCATGTTATTCCATACATAATAATTATTCCAATTAGGATAAAGGCTATCTTTTTATTTTTTTCAATAAAACCTAAACTTTGCCACGTCCAGGCAATTAAAACAAAATAAATAACAAGTGCTATCATTACAATAAATATCATTTTCTAGCAAACTTCCTTTCAATGTCGTATTTTGTCATTTTAATTACAGTTGGTCTTCCATGTGGACAAGTAAATGGATTTGGTAATTCTAATAATTTGTCCATCAAAGCTTCTACCTCTTTTTTATCTAGCGCCATATTGGCTTTTACTGCTGCTTTGCAAGCAACGGTTGCAATAAATTTTTCTTCTTTTTCTTGTTTAGCTGTTCTAGCTACTGTATTAATTTCATCTAATGTTTCTAAAAACAATTCTTTTGTATCCAAGTCTACACATACAGTTGGAACTCCCATTAGTTTTATGGTGTTTTCGCCAAATTCTTCTAAACAAAATCCCGCTTGTTCAAACATTTTTAGATTTTCTTTGGCAATGTCCATTTCTTTATGTGATAATGTTATAACATCTGGTAATAGTAACATTTGTGAGTCTTTACTTTTTTCGCTATAATAATTTTTCTTTACTTTTTCATACATAATTCTTTCATGTGCAGCATGTTGATCCAATATGTACATCTCTTTATCAATTTCTAATATAATATAGGTTTTAAACACAATTCCTACAAATTTATAAGTTGGCTTTTGAAATTCTTCTGTTTCTTCAAATACAGATAAGTTATCTTTTTTGATATCAATATTCTGTTTTTCTTCTGTTTGCTTCGTTTCTACTGGTGTAGTTCCAAACAATTTTGTATACATTTCGTTAAAATCATTGGATACTACTTGTGGATTGTTTTTTAATTCTTCCATTTTTTGTTTGATACTTTTAAATTCTTTTTGAGTTTCTGGATTTTCTATCTTTTCTATTGTTTCTTCTGGTTTTGTTTCTTCCGTTTCTTCTTTCTTTTCTTCTAGTGTTTCTAACTTATATTCTGCTTTTATGTCATTTAGCATGACTGGCTTTATTTCTTTTTCTTCTAACTCTTTTTCTATCTTTTTTCTCATTTCCTTTAGTTGTTCTAACACATCTGTCGTATCTATTGGCTTTCCAGCTTTTACTACTTCTTTCGTTTCTTCTATTGCATTTGTTTTGATGTTGCTTTCTTGCTCAGTATATTCTTCTATTTGTTTTTCATTTTGTTTTCTAAATCCAAATAATCCATTGCTTTGATTTTGGCTTTCTTTTTTAGCTTCTCTAATATTTTTTAATCTTTCTTCAAAACTTACTTCTCTTGCATTTTCGCTTGAATTCACTACCAATTCACTTTTTAACAAGGTGTCTTTAATAGCATGGTAAATAGCCTGAAATACTTTATTTTCTTCTTCAAAACGAACTTCTAATTTAGCAGGATGTACATTGACATCTACTTTTGCTGGGTTCATTTCCATATTTAGAATAACAAAACCAAATTTTCCAATTGGAATTAACCCTTTATAAGCTTGCTCGGTTGCAGCTGTTAAAGTTTTATCTTTAATATATCTTTTATTAACAAAGAATAATTGGTTCGAACGATTTGACCTTGCAATTTCTGGCTTTCCAATTACTCCTGAAATCGTAATGGTTTCATATTGATAATTTACTTCTGTAATTCCATTGGCTACATCTTTTCCATAAATACTATAAACTACACTTTTTAAATCTCCATTTCCATTGGTTTGAATTACTGTTTTTCCGGTATTAATTAACTTAATTGCAATGTTTGGATTTACTAAAGCAATTCTGGTAATAGCATCTTCAATATATCCAGCTTCTGTGTAGTCTTTTTTTAAGAATTTATATCTTACTGGTGTGTTATAAAATAAATTTTGTACCGTAATGGCTGTTCCTGTTTGGCATCCAATTTCTTCTTTTTCTAAAACATTTCCACCTTCTACTACTATTTTATAACCTGTTTCTTGTTCTTTTGTTTTCGATACCATTTCTACTTTACTAATGGCTGCTATACTTGCCAAAGCTTCTCCTCTGAACCCCATAGAAGTAACGGTACTTAAGTCATCTGCACTTCTAATTTTACTAGTAGCATGTCTTTCAAAAGCAATTTCTAAGTCATCTTGTGCAATTCCCTTTCCATTGTCAGTTACTTTTATATATGAAATTCCTCCATTTTTAATTTCTACTGTTATATTGGTTGCTCCTGCATCTATGGAGTTTTCTACCATTTCTTTGATTACAGATGCTGGTCTTTCAATTACTTCGCCAGCAGCTATTTGATTGATTGTTAGTTCATCTAATAATACGATGTTTCCCATTTTTTACCTTCCTTTGTTTTGATTTGTCTTTGGCTTTTATTATATCATTACTTTCTTGATTTTGTATAGTTTTTTAGAAAAAAAAACAAACAAATGGGACCTTTTTTGGGGTCCCATTTGTTTTGTTTGATACATTTGTATCTTATTCTTTCTCTGCCTTTCTATATTTTACCTTTTAGAAAACATTAATTCATCCGTTTCGTCATTGTCTATTACACAAGCGCCTTTTATTAAAAAGCCTATAGTAGCAATACCTGATATTAGTCCCCACCAAAAACATATTTTATTCTTTGGATAAATACTAATTCCTTGTGGCACGGCAATAGAAGCATCTGCACTTGTTTCCATCCTTCTCATTCCATTTACCTGCATTTCTAAAACATCAGCCATCTCTGGATTTTCCGCTACTTGTGCTTCTACAATTGCTAAATCTTTACGGCATCTTACTAATTTTTCATACCATATTCCAATATCATCATCTGTAGTTTTAAAGAATATTGTAGTTTGACCTTGTGTCAATCCTTTTTCTTCCAATATTATAATTACTTTGTCAAGATTTTCTTTGGCTTCTTTTGCAGTTTTTGCCTTTGCATAGTTATTAAGACACTCCTCAACAACTTCTGTATTAAATTTTATCCCTTCATATCCCCGGAATAACGCCCAAGCCAAAAATGCCGTTGCTGAAATAGTAAATAATATTGCATAAAATTTCCCTTTTGTCATGTTTTCTTCCTCCTTATAACATTTAAACAGAGATTTACTTTGATACACTTTGATTATATTATAGTTTTACATAATTTTCAACTTTTCTCCATTTCTTTGTACTATTTTTAACATAAAATTGTTACTATTCACAGTTATTAACTTTCTATACAAAATTTATTATATTTTTTATAAAGTGTCAATTCGGGGGGACCGACAAGATTACAGTCTGTTATGCAATTACAGACTGTTCGTAGTTGGGAGACACTTTAGAAAAAATACTAATAAATTTTGATTTTACTTTTTAACTGTGAATTGTAACATAAAATTTAAAAATAGCTCAATACTTTATCACAAAGTACCAAGCTATTTTCTTATTTTTCCTCTTCTTTTTTCTCAGCTAACTTCTTTTCTGTATGAGATGTCAATCCCAATAAAGACAACACATAAACTGCTAATACCAATGGAAGTGTTATTCCTCCTAGTGGAATACGTGTAATCACTATCACACTTACTAAAACTGCTTGTGTTATTACTAAAATCCCTAATGTTTTAGCCATTGTTAAAAACATTCCTAATTGATAATAACGAACTGCCATATATGCTAACACAATAATAGTAGCTATTGCAAATGGCATAATATATGGTTTTATTATATCCTTTGCTCTCATATGTGGAATATTGGTTATTTGGACATTATCAGCTACTAATTCTATTCCATATTTTTCATTGATTTTATTTACTATTTCTGTTTTTTGCTCTTCTGTTATATCTTTTGCTATTATATTTACAGAATCTTCATATACTTCTACTTTTTGGATTACCACATCTTGGTTTTCTAATACTTCATTTGTTATTTGCTTGATATCTGCTATTTCAAATTTATTTTCTAAATACAATTGTATCTTTTTAGTCTCTTGATATTTTAAATCGAAATTAAACCCAATTGTAAAAGTAACAATCATTCCTGCTATGATTACAAGAGCTATCAAAAGTGTTAGTATTTTTATTTTTTTGCTCATTTTTTTCATTTTACTTTTCCTCTTTTCCTATTTTTAATAAACTACTGGTTATGATTGCATTATAAACTGCCATTAAAACAAATCCCCAAAACATTGTCATTCCAAAACTGCTAATTGGTGTCCATCCCATGAAACAGAAAGTTATAACTGCAATTATAATTGGTACTATTTTGATAAAAAAGTCTTTATATGCTTCTTTTCTATCCTTTATTTTTACTAATAATTGGTTTACTAAAATATAGTCTAATAAAAAGGCAAATGCCATTCCCAAAATTCCTTCTAACGAAATTACTACATTCGTATATCTTACTACTATCATAAGTAAAGAGATAAATCCTATCCAAGAAATGATACCTAATATTCCCATTTTTTTGTGTTTTATGATAAGTAGAATACATCCAACTATTACAGCTGCAAGTATCATATATAGTACAATTACTAAAGTACTATCTGTTATATCTGATAAAATATATTGGTTTTCCTCTATATCATATTTTACTGGTATATTTCCAGTGTCTAATACAGTTGCCATGCTAGATGCTTGTGCTACATAGTCTTGCAATGTAGTTTGGTCGGTTGCCGCTTTTCCAATTGATAATTGTAATTTTCCTGTTCTTACTGGCTTTTCAAAACTAGTTGACATGATTTCAGAGTCGTCTATTTTTAAACTTATTTTCTTTTCAGCTGTTGTTTGTTCTTCTGTTTCATTTTCAGTTGTTTCTGTACTTTCTATTTTTACGTATTGATTACTAATGTCTTCTATTTTTTTAGCACCTTCTTTGGTAAATTCAATGTCTAAATACACTGCTGTTCCGCTATTTGTCTCTCCCTCTCCTGCGCCATACATTACTTTTACTTGTTTGATATCTTGATTGTTCATTAACACTTCATTATTTTGGCTATCCACTATTTCAAATTTTCCTACTGTACTAATATTGCTAATTACTTGATCAGTTGTATCATTTTCTGGTATTTCTAATAGAATATCACCTGTTGTTTCTTCTAGTCTTATTTTATAATTGCCAACACCTGTCTTTTTTAGCCTTTTTTCAATTACATTTTGAGAGCTTTTATAATTTTCAAGTGTTTTTACTTCTTCTGGGTTGTTTGGTGTTTCTTCTTTTACATAGCCTTTTTCTGCTATTTGTTCATCTGTTAAGTTTTCTTCTTCAACTATTTTTCCGTCCCCATCTTTTATTGTTGTTTTATTTTGTGTATTTACTTTTAATCTAATATTTCTACTTCCTTTTAAATCCATTGCCAAACTATAATCTTTTATTTGGTTTTCCATTCTGTTTTGCGTTTGTGTATAAATTCCTACAAAAGCTATCATGGTAACTGCTACAATAGCTAATGCAATTGTTATTATTTTTATTTTTTTCATTTTTCTTTTCCTCCACTTATAATAATTTTGTATCATTAATGACTAATTCAAACCATATTTTTAAATATTTTGCGGCATATTTACTCATCATAGTTCGATCCATGAAGATTTCAAAATAGTCTAAAACAGGACATATATTAGTATCAATTGTCAAATTCAAAATAACTTTTCTTTCTTGGCTATCAATTTGTAATTCTGCATTTGATACAGCATAATTCACTCTATCGTGAATATTAAAAGTTGATAAATTTGTATTTGATACTCTATTTCTATGCACATCTGACTTGTCTGCCAGAATAAGAGCTGCTGATATATCACTTACTGCTGTTCCTGTCTGTTCATCATGATTTCCTATGGCTATCATAATTTCGGTTCTTTCTTCTACTGGCATTCCCATATCTTTTAAAATGTTGTAAGCTAATATGGCACCACTATGTGCATGGTCAGTACGGTTAATACAGTTACCAATATCATGTAGATAGCCAGCAATTTTAGCTAATTCTACCGTTCTTTCTGGATAGCCTAATGTTTCTAAAATTTCTCCTGCTCTTTTAGAAACAATTGATATATGCCTATGGCTATGTTCTGTATACCCGAAGCCCATCTAATTGTTTTTGTGTTCCTCTAATTAAGGCTTCTACCTCTTCGTTTTGAATTACGTCTTGTAAGGTTATCATTTTATCTTGCCTCCTATTTTGGTCTTTTTAGATTTTATCTTAAAATGAAAAAAATATCAACTCTTTTTATTAATTTACGCAATTTCTATAAAAAAATTATACATTTTTTACTCTCCTATCGCATAAATTGTAAAATGATATTGTTTAATTTTTTCTCCATCTTTCGTATCTTGTCTGTCTTGTGTGTTATCTTTTTCGTACTCCCATTCCCAAAGTATTGTGATTTTTTTATTTTCTATCATTTCTCCCATTAATTCTGGTTCCATATCTTCTAATCTAGTATATTTTCTTTCTTTCCCTTTTATTTGAAAACTTAAATTTTTTGGCTTTTCATTTTTACTTTTAAATTTTATGCGATAATCTATTTTTTGATTTGCTTGCAAGAAAATTTCAAATTCTCCTTTTGTTCCTGGTGCTATTTTTTCACGAATTAATGTGTTGGGATTTATGGTATCTGTTAAATTAATTTCTTTAAAATCAACATTTTTATAAGATACTTTAAATTCATAAGATAATAAATTAGTTTGACTTTTTAATTCAAGTATATCTTTGTTTTTTTCTTCTCCTGAGGAAAACAATTTGAAAAAAATTAATTCATCTTGAAATAAATCTTTTGGCTTTTTCCTAATTTGAAATAAAAAAATAATGAGACTTAAAATAATTAGAATACTAATTATTACTCTTCTTTGTCTTTTTTTCATTTAGTTTTGTGCCTCCTTTAACTTTTTAGTTGTTCTGAATGCACTTTTATTTGAACCTCTTGCAAGATATCTTTTGTGCTATTATTGGTATTTTTATCATAAATAATTTCTAGTCTATATTCATCTTCTTGTATTTTATCCTTGGTTAGTTTTACATTTTCTGTTTTATTATTTTCTAATGGGATTTCTTCTCCCTCTTTATATAGTTTAAAAGAAATACTTTCTTCTGTTTTTGTTATAATTTCAATATTATATTGTAAATCAACTTGTGTCATTTCTCCATTTTCTCTGTGATTTTTTACTTTAAAATTGTAATATTCCTTTTCCTTTCTTCCATTTATCTCAATCATCGGATTGTTCTCTACTATTAAGATTGGCTCTGCTATTTGAGCATTGGTTTCAATTTTTGTATCACTATATTCTTTTCCCATGCTGTATCCTGAAAAAAATAATGCTATTACTATAACACTTACTAAGATAAGTGTTAATTCTCTTTTTTTATTTTTCAATTGGATTTTTGTTCCTTTCATTACTCCTCTCTTTCCTTATTTTTAGCAAGGACAAGAACCGCTTCTTGTCCTTACCTTAAACATTGACATAAAATAAAAATATAATAAAGTAGAATAAAGTTTTATTTTATCATTACCAAGACTATCCATTTTCAATTTTCTATTATTTTCTAGTTTCTTCTTATGTTTGTGGTACAACTTGTGTTCCAGAAACAATAACATCAAAAGCATAAACAGCAATATCTTTTGCATTTTGTGTATCTATTTTATCATTATTTGCTATTTCACTTACATTGTTTCCTGTTTCATAATCCCATTTCCAATTAATTGTAATGGTTCTTGTCTTGTCCTCATCATTGGCATAAATAGTTCCTGCAATAACTTCTTCTAATTCTGCAATAGAAGTATAAGATTGATTATTATAAATAAATTTTAAGTTATTTGGTTTATTCCCTTCATCTTGTATTTTTATTTTATAATCAATTCCCACATCTGAACCAGTTCCATCTACTATAATATTGAAACTTCCTTGTGTTCCTGGTGCTATTTTGTTGTTAACTAATGTTTCGTTATTGCAAGTAGAAGCTAACTGAATGGTTTGTACTTCTTCTTTTTGTCCATTTACTTTAAAGCTCCATGTTGCTACTTCTGCCATTCCATCTCCTCTTACTTCTGATACATATTTAGAATAGCTCTGTCCTCCTATAAAAGCTAATACGATACAAGATAAAATAGCAATTGCAAGAATTACTTTTTTGTTTTTACGCAATAAGCATTCCTCCCTTCTTTCCTATTTTTTTGTTTGGATAATTTTTCGATTAATTTCGAATTAAAATCTTTCGATTAAAGTTTTTGAATTTCTTTTTAAACGAATAATAGAAATTTGAAAATGTAATCTCATTATAATTCCGTTCTTCAAATTTGTCAAGAACTTTTCATCGCAATTTTCGACATTTTCCGCATTGCAACTGCGTTTTGCCGTTTTTTGTTTTTCACTTTTTTACTATTTTTTCTTGACTTTTTTCTTTTTCCCTCTTATAATAAAATATATTTTCAATCTTTTATTTTCTAAATTTCCCCTAAAAACAATTTATTAATAGAAAGGAGGCATACCTATTGCCACATAAAAAAAACAAAATTTTAATAACTCTATTTTTTATTTTTTTCATTCAATTTTTCTATCAAACTAGTTTTTCTAAATATGTCATAGAAGACATTCAAACTATTGCCAAACTTGATATTGATAGAACTAAACCGATTGTTGAATTACTTGACATCGTTTCTTCTAATGTAGATTACCCAACTTATGCCAATCAAACTCACTTAATTACTGGTCATATTAAAATAACAGAAAAGAATATCATTCGAAACGACTTATCACAAACCACTTTAAAGGTAGCTGTTGGTAATAAATACAATATATTAGAAAAAGATTATATTACTCCTGATTTTAGAAGTTTTTTCTTACTTTCTGAAAATTCTACTGAAAAAATATACGAATTTTCTTTTACTCATACAATTGGTAATGGCGCTTTGGTTCTTACCATTCCAGAGGGAACCATCGAAGATAAAAGTGGTTTAGTCAATGAAAAAACAAATCTTACACCTAACTTTACCATTGATAATACCCCACCTAGAGCTACTTTTCAGGAAACTTCTAGTTCTAATGGTAAATCGATAGCAGAGCTTTCTCCCTCTGAACCAATTATTCCCTTGGATGGTTGGTCTGGATCACCTTTCTGGTTAACAAAAGAATTTTCTAATCCAGTTTCTTATTCTTTACCAATTGTAGATTTTGCACAAAATTCTTCTGAAGTATTGATTTCTATCAAAAATCCAACTGCTGTTTCTCTTGAGTATGGCACCTATGATGCTTATAGTCTTTATCGTTTCACTAACAATGGAAAAATTCCAGCTCCTAATACCATTTCCTCTAATTCTATTTGTAAAACAGAAGCTATTTTTATCAAACTGTCTGATACCATTAATTCTAATGTTTTAGAAGGAAGGTCTTATGTTCATACCTATTGGGGAGAAGGTTCAAAAGCAGTTTGCAACTATTCTAACCTTTATTATTCTTATGGATATAGTAAATGGTTAAATCTTTCTTCCGAAAATATTATCTATTGGGGAGAAAAACTTTTTTCTCAACTTGGTGGAGTTGGTTCAAATTCAGCTACTGCAACACCTGTTGGATCTCATGTTGCTATTCCAAGTAATATTGCAAAACAATATCTTTATGGTATTTCTGGTATTCAATTTAGACTAAAAAACACCTCTGATTTTTCTGTTGTTTATCAATCTTATGTAAAAGATATCGGTTGGCTAAAAGCTTCTTCTGACGGGGAGGAAAATTTTTATCGTCACGATAAACCAATTTCTTCTTTTCGTATCAATTTAGTTCCTAAAAGCGAAAAGCAATATTTGATTAATTTTTGGGATCGTGATATAGGAACCAATCATATTGATTAATTACTTTTTATTAACCCCGATAATTCCTCCTAAAATACCAAATATCATTCCTACTGCAATCATAATAATACTTTGTATTTCTAAATTAAATTTCCAGTTTATAATACCCGAAATTAAATAAATAGCAGCAATGTAAATGCCTCCAATTAATGCACCATTTACTAGTCCATTCTTCTTAATTTTGATGTTTCCAATTGAACTTCCAATTAGAATACTAATGGCTGTTATTACAATAATTACTGGATTCATCATTGTTTCACTGATGTTAGTATACGTTAATAAGCTTGCAAAAATTAATAATAATATTACTGTAGTAAGTAATGATATTCCTACTCCTTTTACTAAATTGGTCATTGTTTTTTCCATTTTCTTTTCTCCTTTTCCTTTTTGTTTCATTTATATGTATTTTCCTAAAAAAATAGAACTCAGCGTGAGTTCTATCTTTTTAGTTCTTTTTTTCATTATCTATTATTTTATTTATTAAATCTGATACACTTTTATATTGTTTTTTAGCAACTTTCTTTAATTCTTCAACTGCTTCTTCCATGCAACATCCATTAAAATCTTTTATCATTTGAATATCACTATATCCATCCCCAATGGTATATACATTTTCTTTCTTGATTTTAAATTTTTGTATCAATTGTTTAATTGCTTCTGATTTATTGGTTTGATTTGATATTATCTCAATCGAATTACTTCCTACATAGTAAGAATTTATAAATTGAGAATATTTGCTATTTAAAGTTTGGTTTATTTTCATTGCTTCTTCTTTTGTATCATATTTTATGTGGATTTTTGTTAAATCTCTATGATTTATATCCAATCGGCTTTCTAATCCGCTACAGCAAAAAAGTCTATTAGCCTTAGGAATGCAGAGTTCACTTTCTATTTTTTTAATGATAGAGTTATCAATTGAAATATTACAGATGATTTTATCTTGCTTATCTATTATGGTTGCTCCATGATTTAGTATGACATAATTATATTGGATATTGTAAGCATCTGCTTTATTTTTGAAATCAAAATAACTTCTTCCTGTTGCAATTATAAATATATTTCCTGCATTTTCAAATTCTCTTACCGTTTTTTTGTTTCTTTCGATGTCTTTATCATTAATATAAAATGTTTGGTCATAGTCACTAACTATCATTTTTTCATCTGGTTTATCATTTTCCATGTTTCTATTCCTTTCTTACTTTATGTAGTTTATATCATAATAACCTACTTTTTGCAAGAAAAAAATAAAAAGCGAGATTGTTAATTTTTCTCGCTTTATGGCTCCATCGAAGTAGTTATCTACAACTTTTTGCCTCTCATAACGATTGATACAAATATCAATCAATTTACTATATTATATCATTTTCTTACTAAATTACAATACAGATTAGAAAAAATATACTAAAAGAGTGTATAAGTGTCAATGATGTGAAACAAAAATATATAAAAATTAATATATATAAT
>CANEEJ010000043.1 GCA_947426525.1 uncultured Clostridium sp.
ACTATCATTGGTTCTTCTTTTGTCTTAATTGTTCTTTCTGCTACTTCCTCTATTACAATTAAGTTTAGCTCTTCTTTATATTGACTAATTAAGTGTTCTTCTTTTGCCTTTAATGCTTTGGTTAATAGTCCATTGCTTCCCGTTAACATAGCTATACTTATTCCTGCTAAAATTAATAAAATAATGATAGTAATTACTAATGCTATCAACGTAATTCCTTTACTTGTCTTCATTTTTCTTTCCTCCGTTTTCTTCTGTTTTCTAATAGAAATTTTATCAATCGTAAAGGAATTATGTCTATATGTTTACAGTTATCATTTTATTCTAATTTCTTCATACAATCAAATGAGGTGTTATTACATGAAATTTTTAGCAAACTGTTTAAAAGGAATTGCCATTGGAAGTGGCGCTATTCTACCAGGCATTAGTAGTGGCGTATTTTGTGTTATTTTTGGAATTTACGAAAAACTTCTAGATAGTATTTTAAACTTTTTTAATGATACAAAAAATAATTTTAAATTCCTTTTCCCTATCGTACTAGGTGGTAGTATTGGAATTGTTTTATTTGGTAATATTTTAAATTACTGCTTATACCAATTTCCAATTCAAACAAAGTCTATTTTTATTGGACTTATTTCAGGAAGTCTTCCAGCTTTAATCCATCAAATTAATAACAAGCAAAAATTTAAAACCTCTTATTGGTTCTTCTTTTTGCTTGCTCTTTTCATAGGAATAGCGTGTATCTTTTTAGAAAACACTTTAACCATTCAATCTTTTGAAACCATTAACTTTTTTTACCTAATCTTATGCGGTTTCTTCATGTCAGTTCGGCATTGTAGTTCCTGGTGTTAGTAGCACTATTATTTTGATGCTTTTAGGCGTTTACAATATTTATCTTTCTTCCGTATCTAGTTTATATCTTCCAATTTTAGTTCCCATTTTAATTGGCATTTTGATTGGTGGATTTTGTTTTATGAAACTAACAAAGTTTCTACTAGACCATTTTTATGCTCCTACTTTTTATAGCATTATTGGTTTTACGGTTGGCTCTATCTTTGTATTATTACCTACTTTTTCTTCTATCCTTGATGTCATCATCGGTCTTTTATGTACAATACTTGGATTTACTATTGCTTCCAACTAAGAAAAATGAGACGGTTGGGGACAGGTCTTAACTGTCTCACTTTTTAAATTAAAACAATTTTATTAATTGAAAATTAAAAATAAAAATGAGACAGTTAAGACCTGTCCCCAACCGTCTCATTTTTTCCTTCTTATAATCCAATCTTTTTCACATTGGATTGGTAATTTGATTTTTACCTTTTGTCCTTTTACTCCTGGACTTACTTCTGTAATTTCTTCATCAGTTTCGTCATGCCACAATTTCTCAATTTTGAATTGATATGGCTCTATATTGTTTGGAACAATAATTTCTAAGGTATCTCCTACTTGTAGTTTATTTCTTATTTCTATAATGGATTTTTCTTCTTGATATTCCACAACTTTTCCGCCAAATTCGTAATTTTCATTGTATTGTCTTCCTGCATATTCTTGAATATCTTTATTGTTTCTATCATTAAAATAAAAAGTTGTTAGTCCTCTTGTTTTTACTTTTTCTAATTCCTTTAAATATTTCGTATAATCATAATTTTCTGGATTTTTTTCATAGTCGTCAATTGCATTTCGATATGCATTTATGACACTGGCTATATAATATTCTGTTTTTAGTCTTCCTTCTATTTTTAAGCTATCTACTCCCATTTCGATGATTTCTGGCAATTCTTTGATTAAGCATAAATCTTTAGAAGAAAAAATGCTAGTTCCATGCTCATCTGTTTCAATTGGCATAAATTCTCCTGGATTGTTCTTTTCTTCAGCATATAGATTATAAGACCATCTACAGCTTTGCACGCAATCTCCTAAATTGGCACTTCGACAAGACAAGAAGTCACTTAAAAAACATCTTCCAGAAAAGGCAAAACAAATAGCACCATGGACAAAGATTTCTACTTCTAAGTCTTCTGGCTTGTTTTCCATGATGTATTTTAGTTGCTCTTTGTTCATTTCTCTTGCCATAATAACTCTTTTTGCCCCATTATTATACCAAAAATTGCAATCATGAAGGCTAATAATATTAGCTTGTGTACTTACATTAATTGGCACAGATGGTGCATATTGTTTTAACACCTCGATTACTCCCACATCAGCTGCAATAATTCCGTCTGGCTTTAATTCTTCCAATTTTTTTGCCATTTCTATAATTTCTTCATATTTTTCATCCCATGCAAATATGTTCAAAGTTACATATACTTTTTTTCCTATTTCATGCGCATACTTTATAGTATCTTCCAAATCTTCTGTTCCCATGTCAGCTCTTGCTCGCAAAGATAAAGAAGATGTACCACAATATACCGCATCAGCTCCGTATAAATAAGCAATTTTAGCTTTTTCAAATGACCCTGCTGGTGCCAATAACTCTATTTTTTTCATTTCTATTTTCATTCCTTCCCCCAATATATGTAATTAATTATATAGAGCTTTTCGCCAATTGTCAATATTTTCACGCCCTCTTCCATTTTTATGTAATTTATAGTATAATAAAGATATGGAGGAAAAGCCTATGAATAATAAGAATGATAATTTTATTGATTATAATGCTGAAGTAGTCATCAAACAATTTGAAAAACATTGCACTACTCTAAATGAAAAATATCAAGCTAATATTGAACCAGATTATTATATTTCACAATTTAATAATTTTAGTAGTGCCATTCGCTATTTTGCTGACCTTCAGGAACAATTATATATGAAATTAAAAACACAATATCCTAATCTAGATTTTGGAATACGAGGTAGGTCGAAAACTGCATTTAGCTATTTTTCCAAAGTATTAGAAAAATTAAGAAAAAATCCTTTTGAACTTGCCGAAATACATGATTTGTTTGCTAATAAAGTATTTGTTAGAAGCATTGATTTTCTAATTGATAATGTAGATAGCTATTTTGACGGTAGTTTTGCTATTAATTCAGGTCTTCAAGAATTAAACCTAATTAAAGGTGATGTTATTACTGCAGATAACTGCACCATCCTTATCAAAAATCCTTCTGAACAAATTGTACAACAAGATTCTCAAATTTTTGTAAAAGATTTAGATACTGGTATTATGCAAAACTTATCCAATACAACCTTAAAAAGATCTAATAAAAACTCTCTTGTGCCTTATCTTTATGAAATGGAAAAAATCTCTCATGAATTTTACTTAAGCGAAGGATTTGTACGTTGTAAGATAAAAGATTATATTGCTACACCAAAGCCTAGTGGCTACTCTTCTTTACAATCATCCTTCTTTTCTCCAGAACTTAACTTGAGTATTGAAACACAATATAAGACACAAGACATGGAAATAGCTTCTAAAGAAGACCCTAAGCAAGCTCGAAATACTTATAAAAAGGGAAGTCGTGAAATTAATGAAAATACCTTATATCAAGTACCTCATTATGCTCTAACCACTTGTATGTATGATAAGGAGCTTGATAAAGTCGTACCTATCACTTATATTCCTAGTGATGACAGCTGTTTGGAGTATACTTTTCATATCACCAAACCTCAATATTTAAAAGAAATGGCTCTACAATCTAGAATTAAAATGTTAGAAAAACAGTTAAATGTTGCTGTTTCCGATAATCAACGTTTAAAATTACAATCACAAATAGAAACTTTAAAAACTAAAAGTCTTAATTATTCACCAAAAGAAGAACTTTCCCGTGAAGACTAATATAAAATCAAATAACAAAAATGTCTTAGTATTTACTTTACTAAAGACATTTTTTCTTTTATTTTATTCGACTTATTGCTAATCCATCTCCTACTTCTAGAATTTCAGTTTCAAGATTAGGATTTTCACTGACCTCTTTAATATATTCTCTTAAATTTCTAACTGCTGTACGTTGTTTATGTTTATTATAATCACTTAACACATAACCTTTGTATAAAATATTATCCGCAAAAATGATTCCATTTGGTTTTATCATTCTTAACGCTTGTTTTAAGAAAAATGGATATTTTCCTTTCGCTGCATCAATAAAAACGGCATCATACTTCTCGTCCAGAGTTGGTAATATTTCTACGGCATCGCCTTCATAAATTTGTATTTTATCTTCTACACTAACTCTCTTTAAATTTTCTTTTGCCTCTTTTATTCTTTCTTCATCTCTTTCTATTGTATCAATCTTTCCATCTTCTGCTAAAAAATTAGTAAAACACATGGCAGAATACCCAACTGCTGTTCCAATTTCTAACATTCTTTTTGGCTTTATTTCTATCAAATATTTTTCCATTACCTCTAAGGTATCATCCATAATAATTGGTATATGGTCTTCTAATGCTTTTTTCTTTATTTTTTCTAATTCAACTTGGTTCATTTTCTCTCCTAATTTGCCAAGAGGGACGGTCCTTTTTGGCAATTTTAATTGTTTATTTTAAAAGTTTATTTTTGCCAAAAAGGACCGTCCCTCTTGGCAAAAAGGCAAATGGTAGTACGCCATTTGCCTTTTTAGGATGACTAGTCGCAGAAACAATCTGCGTCATCATCCTCATTGAGGTACTCTTGATGATCAAGACTTCGATGGACAATCAATCCCTCATATAAGGTTTTCAACTGCTGCGGGTTTAATCCCCATCTTACTCTTGTTGTCCGCATTCCTGCTTCTCTCTTCATCACATTCATCATACTCAATGTCCTCCATTCTGCTTTTTTCTATTTGTATCTTCCATTTTATTACATTTTTGCTAATTTGTCAAATTTATTTATTTCTATTAGCTCTTTCTCTTTCTTTGCTGTCTAAGATTTTTTTCCTTAAACGAATTGATTTTGGTGTAACTTCTACTAGTTCATCATCTTGAATAAATTCAATTGCTTTTTCTAAAGACATTTGAATTGGTGGTACCAAACGAAGTGCATCATCTGAACCAGAAGCTCTTGTATTTGTTAAGTGTTTTTCTTTACATACATTGATTGCCAAATCTTCTCCTCTTGAATTTAGTCCAACTATCATTCCTTCATACACTTCAACACCAGGTCCAATAAACAATTCTCCTTTGTCTTGTGCATTGTATAGTCCATAGGTTACTGATTTTCCATTTTCAAATGCTACAATGGTTCCTCTAACACGTGCTTGAATATCTCCTTTGAATGGCTCATAAGAGTTAAAGATGTGGTTCATTGTACCTTCTCCTTTGGTATCTGTTAAGAATTCTGTACGATACCCAATCAATCCCCTTGCTGGAATTTTAAATTCAATTTTGGTATGACCTGCTTCAGCTGGCTCCATATTTACCATTTCAGCTTTTCTTCTTCCTAATTTTTCAATAACATTTCCTACACAGTCATCTGGAACATTTACTACTAAGCTTTCAATTGGCTCTGATTTTACACCATCAATTTCTTTGATGATAACTTTTGGTCTTGATACTAGAAGTTCAAATCCTTCTCTTCTCATGGTTTCAATTAAAACAGATAAGTGTAACTCTCCTCTTCCTGATACTTCAAAAGAGTCTGGTGAATCTGTTTCTTTTACTCTTAATGATACATTTCTTTCCAATTCTTTGAATAATCTATCTCTGATATGTCTTGATGTAATAAATTGTCCTTCTTTTCCTGCAAAAGGTCCATTGTTTACACTAAATGTCATAGATACAGTTGGTTCATCAATATCAACAAATGGAATTTTTTCTGGATTGTTGAAATCACAAATCGTATCTCCTATGTTGATATCTGGAAGTCCTGCTAATTCTATAATATCTCCTGCTTTTCCTTCTTCTACTTCTACTTTGTTTAATCCAACATGAGTATAAACTTTAGCAATTCTTCCTTGTGTTATTTTGTCTTCTTTACCACAAATTGATACTGGCATTCCTGTTTTAATAATTCCTCTTTCTACTCTACCTACTGCAATTCTTCCTACATAATCATCATAATCAATGTTAGATACTAGCATTTGCGCTGATCCTTCTTCATCACAATCAGGTGCTTGAATTGTATTTATCATGGTTTCAAATAGACAACTTAAATCTTCGGTTTCTTCATTTAAATCCATTTTTGCAATTCCATTTTTGGCTGAAGCATAGACAACTGGAAATTCTAATTGTTCATCACTTGCATCTAATTCAATAAATAATTCGATTACTTGGTCAACTACTTTTTCAGGAGTTGCTCCTGGTCTATCTATTTTGTTGATAACAACAATTGGTTTTAATCCTAATGCTAGTGATTTTTTCAAAACTTCTCTTGTTTGAGGCATAGCACCTTCAAAGGCATCTACTAATAATAAAACACCATCAACTGTTTTTAAAACTCTTTCTACTTCTCCCCCAAAGTCTGCATGTCCTGGTGTATCTACAATGTTGATTTTTACATCTCCATGCATAACAGATGTGTTTTTAGAAAGAATGGTAATTCCTCTTTCTTTTTCTTGGTCATTTGAGTCCATAACTCTTTCTTGTACTTGCTCATTTTCTCTAAAAATATGACTTTGTCTTAACAAAGCATCTACTAGTGTAGTTTTTCCATGGTCTACGTGTGCGATAATTGCAATATTTCTAATATTTTTGTTATTCATTTTTCTACTCCTTTGCCAGTTGCCAACGGTTCTGAGGTTAAATGGCAACTTTTTATGCTTAACTTAAAAATTATACTACTAAATTCTATTTTTGTCAAACTTTAAGGACTGTCCCTCCAGTCCCTGTTTTAGGGATTTTAAGGGACGTCCCCTAAATCCCCCTAAATCCCATTTTTTCTATTTTGTCAATTCTAAGATATTGCTCATAATTTCGTTTGTAATTTTATCTAAAACCTCTTTATCTTTCGTTCCTTTATATTCGCTATAGTCTAATGGCTTTCCATAGGTAATCGTAACCTTTCGATGTTCTTTGGTTCCTCCTTTTATTCCACATGGTACAACTTTCGCTCCGCTTCTTACCGCAAAAAAAGCAACCCCATCTTTTACTTTTTCTCCTTTTTCTAAGCCATTTCTAGTTCCTTCTGGGAATAATCCAATACATTGTCCATTTTTTAATGCTTTTAAAGATTCTTTGATAGCTGTTACATCTTTTTCGTCTCTTTTTACATGAATAGCATCAAATACATTTCCCAAGAAATTTAAGAAGGGATTTTTAGCTAATTCATCTTTGGCTAAAAAACGCATATCTCTTTTTGCTGTTGCTACCATTAAAGGTGGGTCTAAATAAGTTCGATGATTTCCACAAAAGATAAGTGGTCCTTCTTTTGGCACATTTTCTAGTCCTTTTATTTCTGCTCGATAATAAATTTTACACCATAAATAAATAGCTCCTCTTACAATCCATTTGATTATTTTTTTCATTTTTATTTCACTTCTTTCTTTTTTCTTCTACCAATTCCATTATGCGAGCCACTACTTCTTTAATTGACATATCACTTGAATCAATATAAATCGCATCCTCTGCTCGTTTTAGTGGGGCTACTTCACGACTAGAGTCTCTTTTATCTCTGTCCATTATCCCTTGTAACACCTCTTCATAAGAACAGATAATTCCTTTTTCTTCATTTTGCTTTACTCTTCTTTTTGCTCTCTCTTCTGGTGTAGCATCCAAGTAGATTTTTAAATCAGCATTAGGAAATACAACTGTTCCAATATCTCTACCTTCCATAATGACATTTTTTCCTTCTGCTATTTTTCTTTGCAATTCTAATAATTTCTCTCTTACCATAGGAATAACGGAAACTGGTGAAACCAAATTATTAACTTCATTTTCTCTTATCTTTTTAGTTACCTCTTCCCCATTTAAAAAGAATGTTCCATCTTCTTTCATATCAATTTGTATCTTTTCTAGCAGTTTTTGAATTCCTACTTCGTCTTCTATTCCTATTTTTTCTTGCAACATATTTAGCGTAACACAACGAAACATGGCTCCTGTATCAATATTCATAAAAGCTAATTCTTCTGCTAGCTGTTTGGTTATGGTTCCCTTTCCTGCTCCTGCTGGTCCATCTATGGCAATCACAAATGACATGTAAATTTCCCCTTTCTTTTATCTTTCTTCTCCATTATCGAAAAATTGATTAAATTTTTCTTGGTAATTAATACTTCCATGCTCCGTTTGAAATAAATTCATACGATTATTTTCTAACTTACCATTTGCTAAGCTGTTTTCCTCTTTTTGGTATTCCTTTATGATGTCTTTTATTTGTTCTATTTTTTCCTCTTCATATCCTTGTTCTTTTAATTCTGGTAAAAATACGTAAATACCATATCCATACTTAGTTGATACATCCATTTGTAATTTAGAATACTGGTCTAATGTCACAATTTTTCCATCCTCTTCTTGTATATAAATAGGTTCTTCTTTCTTATATTTTCTATAAACTCTTTCATACGGATAAATTCCTTGTATCTCGCCCTCTTGTCCCAAAATGTCTTGTATTTTTATTAGAATTTCCTCTCTTTTATCCTCCTCTAATTGTACAGATGGAATAACATCCTCTATATTTTCTTTTGGTAACTTTTCTTCTTGTGCTAACACACTTCTTAAATTTCTAAGAAAATCTTTTTCTTCTTCACTATAAGTGCTTGCATCTGTATTCTTAGGATCTAATAAACTAATTGCTATTTTTAATAAAGTTTGATTATCTGGTACAGCATAACGCAATATTTCATTATGTTCTAGGTCTTTTTTTGATTTTATTAATTCATTTAAAAAGATAATATCATTTGTTTTCAAATAATCTTCTACGCTAATCTCTTCTAAGCTTTTTCCTACAATATGACTTAAATATTTTTGTATTTCTCCCGTTTTTATTTCTTCTGCTAATTTAGCTGATAAATTATCATCTATTTTTCTTCGTTTTGATGTATATTCTGTTTGATACATATAATCTCTTGCTGTTAGAAATGTTTCAATATGTGGCAAAGCTTCTGGTTGATATACATAACGGTATGCCTTTTCTTCCTCTACCCATTTCAAGTCACACATAGCATCTAGGCCTAAAATAGTATCTCCAATTGTTTGTTCTCCTATATAAAGTCTATCTCTTAACGAAAAATCCATTCTGTCAAAATCAATATTTCCTTCACAAAAAAGTTCTAGTGAACCGTCTCCTTCTAAATTACTATTTTCTTCTTTTGCTTTAACTTGTTCAAATGCCTTCTTTATTTCTTCATCTTCTTGTAAGATTTTTTCTCCAATATCTTCATGATTACAATCTTTGTTTCCTACGATATGTTCCATTGCATGAGAAAACATAAAATGTCCTATATCGTGTACACACATAAATTTCATTTTTTCAACTAAATAACCTTTTAATCGATTGTCCTCTATGTACTTCCTCCATTCTGGTTTGCGATATTGCATTCCTAAAAATTGGACACAATTTCGGTAAGCTCCTTTAGAGTGTTCTAATCTGGTATGATAAACATTTGGCTTTCGATAAATGCTAGACCCTAGCTGCATAATTTTTCCTAGTCTTTTCATTGCTTTGGTTTGAAATAACTGTTCTATTTCTTCTGTATAATAAATATTAATATCTTCGTAATAAGGTGCCAATGATATATCTGGTTCTTCTTTTATTGTTACCTCTTCCCCAAACAACCATTTAAATAATTCAACTTGCTCTTGTTTGGTTATTTCTTGTATTCTTTCCATTTTATTCCCCTTCTTCTGGTACATAAATATTTTTAGCTACGACGTCTAATTGCACAACATTCATAGCGGTTAATTTTTCAATTTCCTTCTTAGCCTTTTCTTTAAAATCTTTCAATCCATCTACCACATTATATCCATATAGAATGGTAACTTCCATATAGATTTTCGCTCCATCTCCATAGTTTTCCACCCTAGTTTTTAGTATTTTATAAATAGCTGGTGTTTGTACTGCTAAGTATTCTACAATTTGTCTAAAAACTGTATCTGAAATAGTGAATTTTCCCATATAACTAAAAGTTGGTCTAATAATTGATTTTTCAGATATATAGGGTTGTTGTCCTTTTCCCTTTGATTTAAAAATTTGAAGAGGGTCTAACAAATAACCTGAAAAATCTTTTTTGATTTCGAAAGTTGGTACTGGTATAACATGTTTTCCTTCGGTTACTCTTATTTTTCTTGCAGTTTGCATTTCTGCTTCTGTTGCTACATCTGTAATATAGGTCGTGTCTGAAATTTCTGGTAATCCTAAATTAGCTGCAATTTTCTGCACCATTCCATCTGATGTTCCTAAAATTAAAATACTTTGTGGTTTGTATTTTTTTAATGCTTTTATAATTTCTACTTTTTCTTCCTCTTCATAAAAAAGCGCATGTTTAACAGTAGCAACTTTAGTTGCTGCTTTTTTAGCTGATTCCCCTGCTATTACTTCATTGTCTTTAATTAATAGTCCATCATCAATAATAAAATGTGTATCTTTTTCTCCTGCTACCATTTGTGCCCTGTAACTTTTTCCTGTTCCAGATGGCCCTACAAAGGCATATACTTTTATTTTATTGGCAAATGGTAACATCTCTTTTATTTCTTTTAAGTTCATTCTTAATTTCATTCCTTCCCAAAATTTTCCTACTGCCATTGGTTATGGGGTTAAATGGCAACCTATTGTAAATTTTTTCTTCGTAATTGTCCACATGCAGCATCAATATCTGAGCCTAGCTCTCTTCTAATGGTTGCTACAATTCCATGGTCATTTAAATAATCTCTAAATTTCATAATATTTTCATTGGAACTTTTGTCAAATTGCCCATTTTCAATTTTATTGATTGGAATTAAATTAACATGGCATAACATTCCTTTTAACAATTTTACTAATGCTTTGGCATCTTCTAGATTATCATTATTATCTTTTGCTAATGCATATTCAAAAGAAATCCTTCGATTGGTTTGTGCCATATAATCTTTACAAGCTTGTAATAGTTCTTCGATTGGATAAGTTTTATTTACTGGCATCATGCTACTTCTTTTTTCATTGTTGGTTGCATGTAATGAAATAGATAAGGTACATTGAATATTTTCTTCTGCCAATTGATAAATTTTAGGAACTAACCCACTAGTTGATATACTAATATGTCTTGCTCCTATGTTTAATCCTTTTGGATGATTGATTAATCTTATGGCATTTACAACATTATCATAATTGTCTAAAGGCTCTCCTATTCCCATAAATACTACATTTGATATTCTTTCTCCTGTGTCTTGTTCTACTTTTATAATTTGTTCTACAATTTCTCCTGTTGTTAAATTACGAATAAAGTTAATTCCTGTGGAAGCACAAAATTTACATCCCATTTTACAACCAATTTGGGAAGATACACATATGCTATTTCCATGATGATATCTCATTAACACAGTTTCAATAGCATTTCCGTCTAATACATCAAATAGATATTTTATGGTTCCATCTTTAGATTCTTGCTTTTTTAATATGTTAAAATTACACATTGTGTAATTTTGTTTTAGTTTTTCTCTTAATTCTAAAGATATGTTAGTCATTTCATCAAATTGTTCTACCTTCTCATCATATAGCCATTTGAAGATTTGTTCTGCTCGAAATGGCTTTTCTCCCATTTCCTTTAATTGTTCTTTTAGTTCTTCTATTTTATAATTTTTTATGTTTTTCATAGTTTTTTTATGTCCTTTCCCATTTCTTGCGGTATGATTATTTTTTGACTTGCCCTTGGTCTTTTTGGTTTCATGAGATTTTCTAACCTTTGTATGGTTTGATAGTCTTTTTTGAAGATTACAATCCAAAGGCTTTTTCTGATTTTGTCGTATATGGTTTCTTTTTTTATGACAAGACTGGTTTCTTTTAGATTTGCCATGGGTTTTCTCCTTTTTTCTTATTATATATTTTTATGCTTTGTCTGTCAATTGGTATTAATTTTAAGTTTCAATTTTTTTATATCTTTTTATTGGATGAACCCAAAAGAGACTATTCTCAATTCTGAAAATAATCTCCTTTTAAATGAAGTGTTAAAATTAAATTTTTCTCTAGACTACCTATCCAAGTGCTAAGCGCCCGCCAAGACGACACGGAACGAAAAGATATTACCGTTCTCATTGAAACCAGTATTAGTGAAATAGAAGGCTCCAGCACTGGCAGCCTCACTGTAATTGCCCCCGCGTATGAAGAACGGATAGCTCGTGTTCGGAAAATAGGATTGTTCTTCAAACCAGCTTGTAAAAGTACCTCCCCCTCTTCTAGAAGTCTCTAGAATGCTATCCCCATATCCATACTCTGCATTTTTATATACAGTATAATTATTACTAGCACCATCATTTATATTATCATATGGATACACGGTTGCATATTTACTACTTAATGTTTTATATCCATCTGGATTAGCTGTTGTATTGGCAAATGAACTTCCCTGTGATAAAGAGCTCTTTCCATTACTGATATATCCTGCAACACGCTCATAAGCTCCTCCTGATAAATCATATATTCCGTAAATATTTCCCGTTGTGCTTGCTTTCATTCCTTGTTCTGTATTGTATGCATAAGTTGTTCCTGATGAAGATGCATTAGGACTTCCTCCTCCATTTCCTGTTATATAAGAACTACTATTATTAATATCTATTTCGTGTCCATTTCTTCCATATTGACTTTGCGTTAAGTAAGCTACTGCTCCCCATTCACTGTTTTTCATCAAATGACTTTCTTTACCTGTATCATAGCTTTTTGCCGTTGTATAGCAATCTCCTATTGTTATATTTCTCCAACTTTGCACATTTGGTACTATTTTTATATTCGTTCCAGAGCCTGCTGAACTGTCTGTTGCATCATTTTTACTACTTTCATATTTCGCTACCCATATTCCAGATAACTCGCTATCCCATTCTCCATTTTTCCATTTGTTTGCTGTTCCATCTCGAAAGGCTGGATGCACAATATAACTTTTTCCATCTTTTTCTACTGTTTTAGCTGTGCTTGGTAAGGCTTGTTTTACATTTCCATTAACTTCTCTTATTCCTTTTCCATCACAATATCCCGTTATTTGGTTACTATCTTTATTCGCATAGTAAGTAATTCGATACGCATATCTTGGGATCCATACAAAATAACTATCTACTCCATTTTTGGTCATCTTTGCATTTGCCCAATAGCTTTCATTATTATCGTCTTTTCCTGTTTTTGCTTTATATTCATACCATCCATTATTACTGGTTGGATTTTGTTCTGCTGTTCCTTCCCATTTTACTCTTGTCATTCCCATTAGGTCTGGCTCATTTGGGGTTGGTATTATTTTGTCACTGGTATCTAGCCATACTACTTCTACCCTTCCATATCCCATTGAAAATTCTACTGGTATTTGAACTTCAATAGTTTGTATCTTTGTTTTTTGTCCGCCATCTGTTGTTGCTTTTACTTCTACTTTATAAAATCCATTTAATGTAGTAGTAAAAGTTCCTGTTTTTCCATTTACATTCCCTGCTAATGTTTCTCCTGTGTCTAAATTAGTAATTACCATAGTATCTACTTTATCTACTTCATTTGTTACTGTTACAGTTATGGTTACTGTTGTTTTGTCTGTACTTAACTCTTGTTTGATATCTAACTCTGGTCTTACTCCCTTACTACTTTCAAAACTTAAGATTTTTCCTGTTTTAATATCAATTACAGCTTCATATCCATCCATTTCTACGGTTATGGTTTCCTCTGTTTGATCAATTACTGTTCCGCCTAATCTTTCTATCTCTTTCTTAAAATCTTCTACATTTAATTTTCCATCTTCGTCAACACTTCCCATAATAGCTAATTGTATTTTTTCTTTCGCACTTTGCTCTTGGGTTTGGCCTTTTGCTGCATTTGCCTTGGTTAATAATCCATTTTGCCCTGTTAACATGGCAATACTTACTCCCGCTAAAATCAACAAAATAATAATGGTAATTACTAGCGCTATTAAGGTAATACCACTTACTTGTTTTGTCCTTTTCTTCATCTTTTGAATTCCTCCTCTTTTTTCTTCTTTTCGCTTCGTTTATTATTTCCTTTTTTAATTATAATATCCTTTAATTCCTTATTTTAAATAAACAATTACGTTTTTGTTGTACTGGTAGTATATATCGCTTTTACGCTGTTAGTATTTTAAATATATGATACATAAACTTTTATCTATTGTCAATGTTTTTTAATCTAATTATTCTTCAAAATAATCGACATCGCCATCTCCTTTATTTTTTCTGTTTTCTAATAAAAATTCTATCAATCGTAAAAGAATTATGTCTATATCTTTACACTTGTAATATTTTTAATATTAGTGGAATATGTTTGTAGAAAAATGTTGCAATTTGCGATGAAAAGTACTTTTAAAAGTATTGTAGAATGTATTATTTTATGTTATTATCATACTGATAATTATTTTTTATAATTTGTTCTAAAAATTTTAAAGTCTATAAAAATTCCAAATTGAGAAGAAAAAAGAGAAAACAAAAGAAAAAATTGTGTAAATGAAACTTCAAAGCGTATTTTACTTTCAATTAAACATTGACACAACAATTAAAACATTTTATAATAAGGGAGTAGTGATATATGAAGGAATTTAATTATAAAGATTATTTACAATATCAAAAATGGATAGAACAAAAAGTTGTATCTGGAGTAGCAGAAGATAGTATTCATTATCAATTAGAGAAGCAAAAAGTAAATCAGCCACATGATAAACTTTTTAAGATTGTATTAAATGAAAAAAGAGACGTACAGAACATATTAATAATATGTTTGAAAAAACAGAAAGTAATATTGTATATAAAATGAAGAATAAAGATGTTTTCTTTTTAATAGAACATCAAAG
>CANEEJ010000044.1 GCA_947426525.1 uncultured Clostridium sp.
ACTAAAAAAAGAAATTATGAATTATAAAACGGAGGTAAAAAATTATGATATTAAAATGTAATAATGAAAAAGTAGTAAATTTAGTAAAATATTTTGAAACATTAGATTTTGCAGATAAACTAAGATTAAGCATAGATATGCTTGAAAGTTATCATATAAAAGTGAAAAATGATAAAATTTTAGAGATTTTAAAGAAATTATTGTGTGCAGTTGATGAACAATATAACAAAACGAAATTCTTAAATCTTCTTAACTATAAGCATTTACTTATGACTTCGGCACAAGTAATGGAACTAACTGAAAAAGAGCAGAATATTTTTGTATATGAAATATTATATAATATTTATAGTATTATAAACAAATCAAATTTTTGAGATTTGCAATTTTATGTAAAATGATATATAATTAAGTAAATATGCATATGCATACATTTTTGTGTCATTACACAGAAAAGGAGTAATTAGTTGACTCTATTGTTTCAATAGAAAATTTAATTTTATAAGAATGAAAGGATGAAAAGAATGAAGAAGAAAATGGAAAAAATAATGTTCATTGCTAGTATTTTACTATTAATAATTTCAATTTTTATGATTATAATAGGTTTTATTAAAGATATGGAACTATTCGTTATGTTTGGAGTAATATATTTACTAGTAGGCATTATATCATTAAAAATCACATATCCAGATTTTATAACAACTAACAGAAAGCAAAATTGGCGGTACAAACAATTAACAGCAGAAGAACTGGAGATGGTCGAAGATGCTAAAAAATTAATAGAATGTGTGGATGAAAACATCGTAATTTCTAGCTTTAATGTGTATAAAGTAAAATTCTTATTGCATGGTTGGTTTGATTATGATGAAGATACTCAAGAACTAAGCATCTTTCTACCTTTTAAACGGTTTATGAAATTTGGTAAAGACTTTTGCTTTTTGACAGTTGTACATGAGATTTTGCATTCCCAAAATTTAAAAAGGAATTTAAGAATCTTTGATATTAAATTTTTGGAAGGATTGAATCAACTGTTAACCATTTGGTTAATAGAAAACTATAGTGAAAAGTACAAAATACCAAAAAATATATGTATTGCTACATTAAAACTAGGAAAAGGTAGAAAACTTAAAATTAATGCTGAATATAAAATATATGACAAAGAAATATCGATGGTTAAAGACATTTTAGACAAATCAGATATTGATTTACGAGAGATATTTATTAACTATATTGATATTAAGCCTGAATTTTTTAAAAGTTTTGTTCCATTAAAATATTTTACGAAACAATAGGTCGACAACCAAAAGTGGTACTCTAATATTAGGGTGCCACTTTTAAATTAAATCATATAAAATTTTAATCTTAGGAGTATACATTTGATAAAAAGTATGCTAAAATGTGTATACAGTCGATAATCGGAAATGGTGCGAGTGTGGGAGTATGTTTTTTCGCAAATAACCACAGCTAAGGCACCAACGACGTATCTGTTTGAACTAAATTGAACAGATAGATACGAAAATCAATCAGAAATGGTTGATTTTTTCTTTTGCAAAAAATCATCCTAAATCTATAAAGAAGGGATGGTGCTTGAAATGAAGATAATTAAACAAGAACTAGAATTTGAGGAATGTTTAAAACAACGACTTGAATTTATATGTGAGTTTTCAAAAGTTACTCCTACTTTTGTAAATGGTAGCATTAGAAAATTAGAGAGAACTAATCTTACATATATTGAACCACATAGAGTGAATGTTATTTTTTTAGTTTTTAATTATTCTAATGATGTATATATTTCAAATTTAACTAAGAAGATTAAATTATCAGAGTTAGAAGAATATTTAAAAAACATATAAATGTAAATATTTTACATTTTTTTTTAAAATCGTAGTATAATATAATCAATAAAAATTTATATTGACTTGGCAAGAGTTAGATATATGAATACTTTGAAAAGATTATATTATATTTTATTTTACGATAAATGGATTTAAGAGATGTCAAGGGTACTCGTGTGCTTTGATGTCTCTTTTTGTTTTATAAGGACGAATGAGAATTGAACGAAGAAAAAAAAATGTGGGTTATATTTAAGAGCTATGAGATAGTAAATTATTATGAAGATGCTGGAATAAGTGCTAAAACTGGTAATTATAGACCAGAGTTTGAAAGATTAAAAAGTGATATTAAAGCTAAAAAGATAAATACTATTGTTGCTCTAAAACATCACCAATATTAGATGGAGAAAATCCACCTTTATATGAAAGTTTATATACAGACATATTGTTTTTATCTAATAATTCAATTATTCTTAATTTAATAGCTTCAGGCAATAACACAACTTTTCCAACCTTTCCATAAAAAGTATAGCAAAGTATTAGGAAATATTATTTGGGAAGTTCCATAATATTTTTGAAAAACTATTGTAAAAAAAATGGGTTTATGGTACTATAATGTTAGATTATGTAGTTTACTAATGATAAGGGAGTGAAAAGTGTGGAAGACAAAGAAATAGTAACAAGTGGTAAAATAACGCAAGCACTAATTGGAAATTGGTTATTATGGGGTATAGTTTTTGGATTTTTATATAGTATTATTTTTAGTTTAATAACATCGAAAATGGATTCTATGGTACTTGTTGCAATAATAGCAATTATTTTTCAAGGATTTATAGCATTTATAGTATGGAAATTAAGTATATCTTCTTCTTTTAAGAAAAAAACTATCGTTTATAACGATGTGTCAAAAGTTATGAAAAATCTAATAATTTTCACTATTGTAATATGTATATTTAATGGTATTTATAATGCTTCTACAGTAAATAGTTCAATAGATAAGGCTTTACAATCTGATTATAAATTAAAATATACAGAAAGTCTGATGTCATCTTTTTATAATGATACTCAAATGAAAGAATATCAAACACAAAAAGAAGGAATAATAAAAGAAACAAAAAGCAAATTATATACATATTTAGTTATCTTAGAGATTGGACTAACAGCTGTGTATTTAGCTGTGCTACCATTAGAAAAAAAGGAAATATTAAAATATGTGAGATAGGAGTGAAAAAAATGAGTCCAGTTGTAATTATTTTATGGATAATATGTGGTATTATTTGTGCTATTATTCATAAAAATAAAGGTTATTCACCAGTTACAGGATTTTTGTGGGGATTTCTATTCTTTGCAATTGGACTAATAGTTGTATTATTAGAAAAAACTAAAGAAGAACACGATATGGAAATGGCAGAGAAAAAGGGATTATCTATGGGACAATGGCTTGCCATATTCTTAGGAGTAGGAATACTTGGAATTATAATATTCTTTGTTGTTATGAGTAATTTATAGGGAGTAAAAAGTATGCCACAATTAACTAATGAAATGATAATACAAAGCCTTAATAAAAGTTCGCCTTTTTTAAGATTAGAACTTATATTATTGGGTGTAACGTTCCTTGTGTTTGGAATTGTATATTTTATTAAATTTAAAAAAGAACAAAATACAGAAAGAAAAAAAGGAATCATTATAGGTATTGTAATTGTTATATTATTATTAGGTATTCCAGTAGGAAAAGGTTTTCTAAAATATAGTGCAATTCAAAATTCTATAAAGAATAATAGTTTTGAGGTGCTAACAGATACTGTTGCAAGAACAAGTTTTAGTACAGATGATGATGGGGATACAACATATTATGTGTATTTGACAAATAATGGTAAAATCACAGTTAGCAGAAATACTTATTATGATTGCTCGCAAGGAAAATCTGTATATGTTGTACTAGCTAAAGGTATATTTGGAGGTAAATATCCAACAGGACAACTTTATTTAACAAGTAGATATCAATATGTTGATAAATAAAAAAGAAAGGAGGGAAAACCTTCCTTTTTAGTTTTATAAATCTACTGATATATTTTGATTTGCATTTTCATCAATCTGGAATAAATATTCTTCGTTGAATCCAAATAACATTGCTATAATATTATAAGGAATAACACTTATCTTGATATTATATTTTGTTACATCATTATTATATAATCTTCTAGCAGCTTGTAATTGACTTTCTATTTTAGATAGATTCTTTTGAAGATTTAAAAATTGTTCACTTGTTTTTAAATCAGGATAATTTTCAGCTACAGCCAAGATTTTATTTATTTGATTGTATAAATCTTCACTAACTTTAATATCTTTTGTTTCATTATATTGATTCCTTAATTTTGTTATATTTTCAAATGTTTCTTTTTCATAATTCATATAACCTTTTACTGTGTTTACTAGATTTGGTATTGAATCAAATCTTTGTTGTAAATATACGTCAATCCCACTTTTTGATTGTTTAACTTTTAATTTTAATTTTGTTAAAGTATTATATTGAGCAAATACTATTAATATTATAATAACTAATATAACTATTCCTACTATTGATATCGTCATTTTCTTTCCTCCTAATCATTATATTCTGTATCTTTAATTAGTTTTATTAATTTATCAGTTAATGTAAATGTAAAATCTAACATTCTATAATATTTATATAGTGTTGATTTGTCTAATGAAAATTTCATTACATTAGCAGTTTCAAACATTTCCCCTGACATAAATCTTATATATATTAGATTATTTTTGATTGTAAGTTCATATTCCATATTCATTTCTTCTTGGAAATCTATCAATAATTGCATTATATCAGCTGTTAATAATTGCATTGCAATTATTTTATCAGAACAATAAACATCAAACATTTTTTCAAATTCTTGTGAGTCTAATTCAACTCTTAAATTATCGAAAGGCAGTTTTGCTCTAAATGCTCTAGCTAATATATTTTTGTCTTTTCTATCTTTTCTTAAATATAGACTAGCATTAAAAGGTTTTGGAGTTTCCACTTTCGACATCATTCCACAAAACAAAGTATGATAATGTGTGTCTCCATCTTTATCAATTGTTTCGTATTCTGTTAAAACTTCTGCCATAGAAAAATTACAATTATTCTTTAATACTCCTTGCATTAAATCTTCTGAGCAATATGTATCATATTTTTCAAATTCAGCATCAATATATGATGATGAGCTTATGCCATTATAAGGAGAGTAGTTGATATTTTCTTCAAAAGAATCTAATAAAGTTTTTACAACTTTTGTTTTGAAATCATCTTTATATTGAGCTATTTTAGATTTATTTCCTTTTGGTTTTGTTTTTATATAAACCAGAATTGCAATAGCTATATAGATAAATATTATAAAATGAGCAATTTCATCATTAGGATAAAATGTTTTATATAAAAAGGAATATAAGGTTATTCCAACTATAATTACAATCGTTGCTATTATTCCATTTCGGATTGTTTCATTTTTTGCACCTAATCTTGAATATTCTAATTCTTCAGCATTATTTTCTACTATTCTTGAATAAATCTGTTCAAATTTTTCTTCACTATTCATTCTTTTACTCCTAAATTATATCTTTATTTTAATTCTATTATAACATATATTGAAAAAATTATAGTGATTTTTTTGATAAAATTTATTGCAATTATAAAAACTGTGATATACTTTAATAAATTGATTGATATTTGCATCAGTCGTTATGAGAGCCAAAAAAGTTGTAAATATGTACGTCGTTAGCACCAATATATGCCCATTTTACAATATTCGAAAATATTGTAAAATGGGCTTTTTATTGTTATTCATAAAACTTTTTAATTCCTTCTATATCAAAAATTTCTTTCACAAATTGACTTATATTAGCAAATCCTGCTAATTCTCTATTTTCAAAATCTAAAGCAAATGAAATATCTTTCCATTCATAAACGCCTTCTTCATTTCCTTTTATAGGAACTTCCTCTATAAGATCGTATAAAACGCTCAAATTAGTCCCCTTATTCATCTTATTGGTTTCAGGATAGATATAAGTTATAAATAATTTGGGATTTTCTAATTTAATCCCTGTTTCTTCATAGCATTCTCTTATAGTTGCTTGTATTTCTGTTTCATTTTCCTCTATTTTTCCGCCAATTCCATTCCAACAATTTTGATAAGGTGGCTTTTTTCTCTTTACCATTAGAACTTTTTTGCAATCTTTTGTGAATAGAAAAATAACAACATATTTTTTCATTTTTATTTTCATTCCTTTGTTCTATATTTGTAATCCTATTTTATCATTCTCTATCTTTTATTGCAATCACAAATATTATTGTTCTTCTTGATTTTCATCTTTTGGGGTAGGTAAAATCGCTTCTTCCTTTATATCGTCTTCCTTTTCCTGTTTCTTAATTGCATCTATAATCATAATGAATTTAACATTTCCTTCATTTTCCTCGTTTAACATAGTGAAATGATTATATTCTTTTGACAATTCCTTCAATTTTTCAACTCGCATACGCATATCTCTCATATCACCATTCATATAATCGCAAATTTTCTTAATTCCCTCTTCATTAAAAGTTTTTACACCTTGTGATAAAGTATTAGCTCCTTTATCTAGTTCATTTGCCCCATTTTGCAATGAAGTTGTACCATCTTTCAAACCGCTTAAACCATTTGTTAATTGTGTTAGCCCTTCTCCTAATGTGTTCATTTGAGAAGCAACTTGATTTAGTGCTTTTTCCTTTACTTGATTGGCTACTTTGCTGGCAACTGCTTTTGCTGTCGTTTCTGCAGTTTGTGTTGCTGTATTTTGAGCTACCAATTGTGCAGTACTATTGGCTACTTGCCCTGCCACTTGCTCTGCAACCTTTTGTGCTGTAGTGTTTGCTACTTGTTTTGCAGTATCTTTTGCTACTACTTCAGCAGATGTTATGGCTGAATTTTGTGAAAATTGTAAGATAATTGCTTGTTGTTCTACTGGTAAAGCTTTGTAGTTTTCATTTGCTTCTAATCCTACCTTAACATTGTTTGCTATTTTTTGTTTTTGTTCTGTTGTTAATTTTAGATTAGCCACTTGACTTACTGCCTGTTCTCCAATTGCTGTTTTTTGTCCTTGTATAGTTTGTATTGCAACTGCTTGTGCTTGACTTCCAATTTGTATTTTTTGTTCTCCTGATAAAACTGCGGTTTTTCTTGCTTGTTCACCAATTTCTTTTAACATATTGTCATCTAATGCTTCACTTTTGTCATTTTTTAATTGATTATTAGCTTTTTTTACTTCTGTTTCTATTTGTTTTGCTCCACTATAAGCAAAGTTTGTTCCATCTTTTAGTTCTTCTGTTCCAGAAGCTAATTTATTAGTTCCTTCTGCTAATGCAATGCTTCCTTCTTGAATTTGATTACTTGCTGTTTTTAATGTATTTACTTTTTTATCTATTTCATCTAATTTATCTAAAAAATGTAAATCGCTTTCTTCTAAAACTTTTGGTGTTACAAAAGTAATAATATTTCCTAATTCAAAATCTGTTGTGTCCATACTAATTTCTATGCTATTAGGAATGTCCATATCATTTTTGCTAATTTGTAGACTTTCTTGTAAACCTGGCATAGCTATTCCCATCAATATTGTTTTACTTCCATCATTAATAATTTTTCCATTTTTGATTTCTATATTTTTATTGGTATCATTTTTTAAAACCGTTCCTGCAATAGCTACAAAAGGGGTATACATTTTTTGTTCTTTTCCATTAATGTTAACAATATGTTCTTCTTTGTTTCTGTATTCTATTGTTATTTTTATATGTCCTTCTTTTCCTAGTATTTCTTCTGGTTCTATTTTTCTTCCATTTAGTTCATAAGCTACTTGGCATTCAATTGGTAGCTCTTTTTGACTTTCCCCTTGGTAATAAATATCTTTTTTATCGGCTTTCCATATTAAATTACTTCCCTCTTGTGAAAATTCTTCTTCTCCATTTGTGTTTTCAATATTTAGTAAGTCAGATATGTCATTCATAACATCTAATTCTTCTTTATTTTCAAGATGTGTGCTAACAATTGTTTGATAATTTTCACCCTCATTATTTATTTTTGAATACACCGTTTCGTCTTTTGTATAAGCTAAAACTGGTAATGTATAAGTACATATACTACATAATAGTGTTGCTGAAATTATCTTTCTTTTTATTTTTATTTTCATTTTTATCCTTCCTTTCTTTCATCTTTTCTGTCAAATACGATTAAAAATGCTGGTAATACCGTGATGACTACTATCATACTAACAATGGCTCCTCTTGACATTAAGGTACATAGTGATCCTATCATTTCGATTTTTGAATAAACACCTACTCCAAAAGTTGCTCCGAAAAAACATAATCCACTTACTATGATGGAACTTATTGAACTTCCTAGGGCTTCGTCGATTGCTTGTTTTTTGTTTTTTCCTTCTTTTCGATTTATTTTGTATTTGGTTGTGATTAATATGGCATAGTCTATTGTTGCTCCTAATTGAATGGTTCCAATTACAATGGATGCAACAAATGGTAATGTTGTATGGGTATAAAATGGTATTCCCATATTAATGAATATGGCAAATTCTATTACGGTTATTAATATGACTGGTAATGAAATAGATTTTAGTACGATTATCATAATTACAAATATGACAGCTATGGAAACTACATTGACACTATTGAAATCATGGTCACTAATTTCTACTAGGTCTTTCATGAGTGGTCCTTCTCCTGCCAATATTGCTTTTTCATCATATTGTTTGATAATTTCATTTACCTGCGTAATTTGTTCATTTAATTCATCTGTTGCCATTTCGTATTTTGAGTTGATAATAATCATTTGGTATTTATCATTTTCAAATACTTTGCTAATGTCATCTGGTAGCATATTTTTTGGTAAGTTTCCTGCCAATTTTGAATAACCTAATGTCCATTCAATTCCATCTATTTTTTCTATTTTGTCTAACATTTCACTTACTTTATAATCTGGAATATTTTTGTCTATTAATAGTACTTCTGCTGATACGATATTAAATTTTTCTTTTAATGTGTTGTTTGCTTCTACACTTTTTAGCGTAGTTGGCAATGATTTATCTAGGTTATAATATATTTCTGTGTGGCGATATCCATAAATGGCAATTGGTAAAATTAAAATAAATAAAATGATGATTGCTTTATAATGTTTGATTGTGAAATTTTTGATGCCTATAAATTTCGGTAAAATTTCTTTATGTTTTGTTTTTTCTATTAATTTATCAAATGTTAATAACATAGCTGGTAATACTGTTATTACACAGATAACACCTAATAGAACGCCTTTTGCCATAACCAATCCTATGTCTTTTCCTAATGTTAAATTCATGCTACAAAGTGCTAGAAATCCTGCAATTGTAGTTAAAGAACTTCCAATAACAGATGTCATTGTTTTTCTAATAGCATGTGCCATTGCTTCCTTTTTGTTTTTATAATTTTCTTGTTCGGCTTTGTAACTATGATATAGGAAAATAGCGAAGTCCATTGTTACTCCTAATTGTAATACCGCACTTATCGCTTTGGTTATGTAGGAGATTTGTCCTAAGAAAATATTAGTTCCCATATTGTATAAAATAGCAATTCCTATGTTTACTAATAAAAGTAATGGTGCTATATAGGAATCTAATGCTATTTGTAAAATGATAATACATAGTATAACGGCTATTATGACATAAATTGCTATTTCTGAATTAGATAAATCTCTTGTATCTAATATAGTAGCTGACATACCACTTATTTTACATTGTTCGGTTGTTATTTCTCTTAAGGTTTCAATTGTCTTCATTGTTGTATCAGAAGAGATACTATCTTTAAAGGTAACTAATAATACGGTATCTCCTTCTTTGTATATTTTATCTTTTATTTCACTTGGTATCATTTCTGTTGGAATACTAGTTCCCAATACATCTGCTATTCCAATGACTTTTTCTACATTTTCTATTTCTTTCATTTTGTTTTCTAATTGTACAATGTCTTTTGTTTTCATGTTTTCTAATACTATCATAGAAAAAGCTCCCATATCGAAGTCTTGTGCTAAAATATTTTCCCCTTGTAATGTTTCGATATCTTCTGGCAGGTATATTAAAATGTCGTAATTAATTCGAGTAGCCTTCATACCTATGATAGCTGGTATTACTAATAAAAGTGCCAAAATTAATATGGCTTTTCTATGTTTACATACAAATTCTCCAAATTTAAGTTGTAACATTTTGTTTCTCCTTTCTTTTATGACCGTTGGTCATTTTTATTTATTATATTACTTTTATGACCATTGGTCAATACTTTTTATATTTTTATTGCTTATTTTTCTTTTTTATGCCATAATGAGATTAGATTAAAAAATCAATATGATTTGGAGAATAATTATGGGAATTGTAGAACAAAAAAATGAAAAAGAAAATAGATTATTAGACACTGCGTTTAAACTATTTACTGAAAAAGGAATAAAAAGTACTTCTATTCAAGAGATTGTGGATAATGCTAAAGTTGCAAAAGGTACTTTCTATTTATATTTCAAAGACAAATATGAAATTCGAGATATTTTGATTACTAAAAAATCAGAAAAATTATTTGCCGAAGCTTTAACTAGTATGAGAAAAAATTATTTAACAGATTTTTCTGACCAGATTATTTTTATTATTAATTATGTTATTGATGAACTTACTAAAAATCCGCTTCTTTTAAAATTCATTTCTAAAAATTTGTCTTGGGGTGTTTATAACGAAACAATTGTTAAACTATATGATAAACCAGAAAAGAAGGAAGATGGATTATATGCTTTATTTTTAAAAGGTGTAGAAGAAAATCATATTAAGTTAGAAAATCCTAAAGTTACTTTATTTATGATTATAGAATTGGTAAGTTCTACTTGCTTTGATTCCATTTTGTACAAAAATCCTTTACCAATTGAGGAATATAAACCATTTTTATATAATGCTATTCGTGGTTTTTTGAAATAGATTGCCAAAATTGCCAGAAGGGACCGTCCCTTCTGGCAATTTTAGTAATCTGATTAAAGAACTTCTTTTAAATTTTGTTCCATTATTTCTGGATTATCTGCTAATATTTTTTCTACAATATTTTGTTTTACATTAAACGGAATAACATATCCCCCTAGGGTTTTAGCCTTGTCTGATAAGATTGGTGTTTCTTCGTTGACATAAATTTTTGCTTTTCCTTTTCCATTTTTAGCTTCTTGTACAAGGTTAGATACTGGCCAGTTTCCATCAAATGCCATAACAACTGATTTTCTTCTTTCAAAGATTTCATAATTGAAGCTTTTATAAATTCCCATTTCATCGCTTTCAATTGAAATTCTAATTTTATCTAATTCTTCTGTTTGTAGTTTATGAGATTCTTCTTTTGAAATCATTTTTGGAATGATGGCATCAATTTCTATATCTTTGTTCATTTTTTTACTGATATCGATGATTTCTTTTTCATATCCTTCCATTTTATGTCCAATTACGAAATATGCTTTTTTGGCATCTATGTTTCGAATTAATTCTTCTAAGATTTTTCTTCCTTCTTCTGTTACTTGTGTGCTTTTTCCTTTTTTATTAAAGCTTCCTCCTGCAATAATAATAGGCACCTTGTTTTCTGGTAATTGACGTATTTTTTCTTTTAACATACTTTCTGCTTCTATATTGTTGTTAATTCTCATTGGAACATTGTTGTTCTTGCTCTTTTCATGATTTTCTTTTTCTAATTCTGTTAAAGCTTCTTTTATGGTTCTTCCTTTTAAGAATTTTTCAAATTCTTTTTGTTTTTTAGCAAAGTATTCTTCTCCTTGTTTTAGGATTTCATCTTCTACTTTTCTCATTTTAGCAAAATCATCATCTGTTAGTCCTAATAAGTTTTGAAGAGCTAGTTGTTCATCTATGGTATCTACTCCATAAAATCCACATCCATCGGTTCCTTGTACGCATCGAATTCCGTTTTGTAAATAAGTTCTTAATGGATGAATTGCTAAGTTGCTTAAGTTATTTAATCGTACATTAGATGTTAATTGAAATTCAAGAATAACATTGGTTTCTTTCATTTCTTGCATTAGCTTTTTACCTTCTGCTTTTTCTAAGTTAGCCGTATAAAGCCCATGTCCTAATCTTACTCTTGGCATTTTTTGTCCTGGTTTTAAGGCTTCTTTTACACATCCAATGGATTTGGCTACATTGTCTTTTAAGCTATCATTTTCTCCTGCATGTATTCTTATGGTAAAGTCTTCATCAACTTCTCCTACATATTCTACTAATTCTTGAATAGCTGGTTTTAAGTCTGCTATATCATTAATTTCTTCTCCTATGAAGTCACTTCCTACTACATAAGGACTTTTTGCTATGGTTTTTAAGACATTTAAATTCTCTCTTAGATAATTTCCACCAATGATTTGATCTTTGATAATGGTTAGCGGAATTCTTCTCATAGCTGCTAAAAATCTGATTTTTACACCTGTTTCTTCTTCGATATATGGCATAATTTCATGCAATTCTTCAATTAGTTGAATAGCTGGTCCGTTTGCTTTTACTAAGTCGGTATCTGCTATTTCAGTATAATAAATTCCTTGTTTCTGGTATTCTCTTGCTATCCATAAAAGTTTGTCTTGTCTTAATGTTATGTTTTTTAATTTTTTATTTTTTGTGTCTTTTAACATTAAAGTAAGCATATTTTTTATGTCTTGTTCTGGAATTTTTTCTATTTTTTGTTGTTCTAATTCTATTTTTTCTTCGCTTTGTTTTCCTTTACAAAATACATAACGATAAATGTATAGTTTCTCTAAATTGGTAAATACTGCCTGCCCATCTTTTAAAATAGCTAAACTAATTCTAATTTTGGCAATGTTGTAAGCTGCATCTTCTAAGTTGTTTAATATAAAATCAGCAAAATTAATGAAAGTGTTATCATCTATTTTTCTGGTTAAATATTTTCCTGTTAAATTACAATCTTGGAATTGCTTTTCTACTTCTTTTCTTTGTTTCTCTATTTTTTCTTGTTGTTCTTTTGACATTTTTAGATTTAGTTTTTTGATATAATATAACGGATATTTTAATTGATGTTTTATTCCTAGTGCTATTAGCACATCTGGTGATAGATTGGCATTCATATGAGTGTGTAAGTCTGTTCTAAATTTTGATTTTTTAAGAATATAAGATTTTACAATGGTTTTTTCAATTGGTAAATTATATGATTTGGTTTGTGACATTAATGTTTTTGCGATTGCTGGAATTTTTGCTTTTATTTCTATTTTTCCATCCTCAAAAATATTAGCAATTTTAATGCCTCCTAGTCTTAGAATGTATACGATTTCATTGTCTCCATTGATGCTCGCTGGTATGGTTCCTTGGATAATTTTCATGTCGTTTTCGTTTTTTATGGTTTCTACTTGACATAGTTTGGCTAAATTACTAATTAGATTTCCTGTGTTGTGATTTGGTGTTTCGAGTATATAGGTTACTTCATCTGGCTTCTCTTGATAGATATTGATAATAATATCTTTTTCTTTATCTAAATAAAATCGATTTAATAATTTCTTTTCCATTTTTAACTCCTTCCTAAATCACATGTGTTAACTATTATTTTACCATATTTTTCTTGTTTTTTCAATACTTATGTTGACTTTTTTAGTAATATATTGTATAAGTGTCAATGATGTGAAACAAAAATATATAAAAATTAATATATA
>CANEEJ010000045.1 GCA_947426525.1 uncultured Clostridium sp.
CTGTCTTTTCTTATTGGCGAAAAAAAGAAATAATCGAGCTTTTTCGATTATTTCTTTTTTTATTACATATTTTTATTTCTATTCTTTCTTAGGAAAGATGGTATGTCTAAATCATTTTGTGCTGAACTTGTTTCTGTGCTAGCTGGAATAGAGTTTATTTTCTTTTCCCATGTTTTAGATACAATATTGTCTACTCCAATGCTTGAAATTGGTTCATTTTTTTCAAATCCTGTTGCAATAACTGTGATTTGAATTTCGTCTGTCATATTTGGATCTGTTACAGTACCAAAGATGATGTTTGCTTCTGGGTCTACACTTCTTTGTACTAATTCAGCTGCTGTATTTACTTCGTGTAATCCTAAGTCTTCTCCACCAGTGATATTGATAATTACACCTTTAGCTCCTTCGATTGATGTTTCTAATAATGGACTTTGGATAGCTTCTTTAGCTGCATCTTCTGCTCTGTTTTCTCCTGCTGCTTTTCCAACTCCCATGTGTGCCATTCCTTGGTTTAACATGATTGTTTTTACATCGGCAAAGTCTAAGTTTACAAGTCCTGGTATAGCAATTAAGTCTGAAATTCCTTGTACACCTTGTCTTAAAATATCGTCTGCCATTTTGAAGGCTTCGATAATAGATGTTTTTCTATCAATAATTTGTAATAATTTGTCGTTTGGTATTACTACTAAAGTATCTACTTTTCCTTTTAAGCTTTCAATTCCTCTTTCTGCTTGTGAAAGTCTTTTCTTTCCTTCAAATGTAAATGGTTTTGTTACAACTCCTATGGTTAAAATTCCAATTTCTTTTGCTGTTGTTGCAACGATTGGTGCAGCTCCTGTTCCTGTTCCTCCACCCATTCCGGCGGTAACAAATACCATGTCTGCTCCTCTTAATACTTCTGAAATTTCAGCTTTGCTTTCTTCTGCTGATTGTGCTCCAATGTCTGGATTTGCTCCAGCTCCTAGTCCTCTTGTTATTTTTTCCCCTATTTGTATTTTTGTATTTGCTTTTGATGTTTGTAAAGCTTGTCTATCTGTGTTAACAGCAATGAAATCAACACCTTTAATTCCCATATCAATCATTCTATTAACAGCATTGTTTCCTGCTCCCCCAACACCTATAACTTTAATGGTAGCTGTTCCATCCATCATTGTAATATTATTGCTATCATCATTGTAATCCATCATTTAGTTTTCCTCCCTTTAAACTTATATATTCTGTTATCCGTACTGCCTTTTCTAAACGGCTAACTTAAAAATTAATAACTTTTTTTAAGAATAGAAAAATTCTTTTATTCTTTCTAATATATTTTTCAATATATTTTCATCGTTTTGTGTATCAATACTGCTTGATACTGTTTTGGCGAAAGGTCTTGCTGCAATATATCTTACTAAGGCATAACTAGTTCGATAGGTTGCCTTTACGGTACTTACTGCCCTTCCTGTTGATATCTTGACAGGAATATTTAAATTGATTTTTCCTGCTACATCACTTTTGTTAATATTGATAATTCCTTGCCCTGTTAATATGACATTATTGATTTTTTGTTTTACACCTTGATTGATAATATCTTTATTTACAATAGAAAATATTTCTTCAATTCTTGCTTCTATAATTTCTATTAATTCTGAACTTTTTATAATTCTATTTTTGTTATCATCTTTTGAAGTGTTTAATATAATGTCATTGTCGTTATCAATAAATGATTTTAAAGCTAAACCATATTGTCTTTTTAATTTGTCAGCTTCTTCTTCCGAAATGTTTAGTACTAATGCAATATCACTTGTGATGTTATCTCCTCCTACAGGAATGGAATTGGTATAGATGAAGCTAGATCCTTCAAAAACTCCTATGTCTGTGTTTCCTGCTCCAATATCTAATAACATTACATTGTCATGTAGTTCGTTTTTGTCTAAGATTAAGTTTCTTTCTGCTAATGTGATTGGCACAATACCATCAATTTCTAATCCTGCTTTTTTAAATACACTATTTAGTTGCCTTACATAGTCTCTTTCTGCTAAAATGACTTGTGCACTTATGGTAAAGCTAGAACTTAAATTCCCAACTGGGTCTGTAACAACGGTTCCGTTTTCTAGTGTTATTTTGTCTGGTACAATATCAATTAATGTTTTTCCTTCTGGAATTTCGATGTCTTTTACTTGCATAATAGCATTTTGCACATCTCTTACTGAGATTCCTGCATATTTGTCTTTTACTTCTTTTGTTATGCTATTTTGTACAATAGTTATATATTTTCCTGGAATAGTTACATAGGCTGAATTGATTTTTAAACTGGTTTCTTCTTCGGCATCTTTTATGGTTTTTGCTATACTTAAGCTGATATCTTCTTCGTTTATTATTTTACCTTTCTTTAGTCCACTACATTTATATGAGGTATTACATATGATTTCGATTTGTCCAAAATTATTAACTTCCCCTACAACTGTACAAACCTTGCTAGTTCCTATGTCTATACCTACAATGATATCTCCGATTGCCAAGTTAATTCCTCCATTTTTTAGTATAAATTTTCTATTTGTATATATATTACATTTTTAGACAAATGTCAATAGAATTTGTTATATTTTTGTAATCTTTTTGTAATCTTTTTGTAATAAAATTGTTCGGCAATTAAAAAGTTTATATATTTTTTATTGCATAACAGACTGTAGCCTTGCTGGTCCCCCCGAATTGTTACTTCATAAAAATATATAAACTTTTTGATTAATAAAATCAAATTTCTAACTCTTTCTTTTTTATTATTCTGTTTGTTCTGTTTTGTTCTTTTTTTCTTTTAATTGTTCTGACCATTTATCGACATAGTATCTTCTAATAATTGCTAGGTTTGTAAACATTCTTCCTACAAACACTACAATGGCAGCTAGATAGATATCTACGTTTAATTTTTGTCCTAAAATGGTTAATAAAATGGATAAAATCGCATTTCCAAAAAATCCTGTTATGAATATTTTTAAATCAAAGTTCTTCTTAATAACAGAAGTAATTCCTCCAAATACAGAGTCTAGCGCGGCTATAATGGCTATGGCTAAGTAACTTGAATAGGTGTAAGATATCATAGGAGCATTCATTCCTAAGATAGCACCTAAAATACATCCTATTAAAATAGCAATTACTATCATTTTCTATTCCTCCTTATTCCATGTATTTTGTTTTTATCTCATCATTGTATTTCGTTATTTTTACACGATTTATTTTATTGATGGAAACATCATGTCCTAGTTTCTTCAATTCATCCACACATCCACCATTTCCTAACAAGGCACTTTCTAAGTATGTTTGGTTTCCAATTGCTTTTATAACATAAGGTGCCAATATTCGTTGCCCATTAACTTTAATAAAGTCATTAAAAGTGTTATTAATCGTGACAATATCAGACATATTGATAATTCTTTCTTCATTGATTGAAATTGCTTCTGCTCCTGCTGATTTTAAGGCATTGACAATGGTTAGCAAATTTCCTGATTTAATTTTTCCAATCTCTTCATTTTCAGTTTCTCTTAAGATAATTTCAATTCCTTCACCTTCGACATCTGTTTTTCCTAATGTCATATTTATTTGCTCTAATTCTGTATTTACTACTTTTTCTGTTTCTTCATTCGATTGTTTCGTTTGCTTATATTCTTCTACTTTGCTACTCGTTTCTTCGTATTTAGCTTCTGTTTCTTCATATTTTGCTTTCCAATTTGCTAATTCCGTTCTAAGTTCTGCTTCTCTCATATTTTCAATGGCTGTAATATCTGTTTGATTGACAATTTTAAATTGCATGAACATGATTAAGACCAATGCAAAACAGGCTATACTAATTGCAATTGCCATTGTGACTTTTCCTCTTTTTAGATTGTTTTTCATTGTGTCCTCCCTTCTTCATTATCTTGTATTTTGCAAGTATTTATAATTAATAACTCCTGTATATTTTGGTATGGTTATATTATTAGATTTCTTTAATTCTACCCCAACACTTGCTTCTTTTAATATTTCTAAGTATCCTCCTTGTCTAGATAAAGCTGCTAATTGTTCTGGTAATCCTATGGCTTTAATTTCAAAAGGTGCTCCTACTTTTTCTCCATTGATGTTAATAATGTTTCCTCCACAGGAAATACTAGTGGTTGGCACAATCCTTTGGTCATTAATTGCAATCGCTTCTGCTCCTGCATTTTTTAGTTCGTTTATTACACTTAATACATCTAAGTCATGTACAATTAAGTCACTCGCATTTAATACGGTACTAGCATCTCTTTTACTGTCACTTAAAGTAACAATTACTCCTGGTCCAGTTACTTCTGTCATTCCAATTATTTTATTTCCTTGTGTAATCGTTCCTTCTTTTTCTTCTAAGTCACTATTATTTTGTGTGGCATTTTGTCTTTCCTTTTCTAGTTCTTTTTCTGCTTTTTCTAATTCTTTATATTTATTATCATATCTTTCTTTATATTTTAAAACTTCTGCTCTTAATTCATCATTTTCTCGGTTACTTTCTCCTGCAATTGAATTGGAACCTTTTACCGTTTTGATTTGGATACAAATTCCTAATGTTAAAGCAAAACACATGCATCCTAAGACAATACTTATCATCTTATTATTCTTCATTGCTTTTCCTCCCTTCTTTATACATTTAGGCTTTCTTTGAAATATACTTTGAATTTGTTGTTTAAATCTCCATTTGCAAAAATTTCTCCTGTTTTTTCTTTTTCTTGTTCTATAATTGCATTTACATATAACATTTTATTGCTTAAATTGGTATTGTCTCCTAAATATACTTTCTTTTTTTCTTCTTCTAAGTATATACTATATTCGTTTTTATCACTAATGTCAATGCTTTTGACTTTATCGTTTAAATTGTATTCTTTCGTAGCATTCATTATTTTAATAACATCTTCTAGTCTTTCTAAATCATCTTCGTTAAGACGGTTTCCTTCTACTACTTGTTCCTCTGGTGTTGTAATTCCTTGTATAATAATTTTTTGTTTATTATCTTCTGCAATCTCTAAGATGTATCCCTGCTTGTCTAAATAAGCATATTTTCCTAAAAAATCCGCACTATAATAATGTTCTCTTTCTTCAACATCAATTTTTATTATACTTGGAAATTTACGATGTATTTTTACATTTTTTATGTAAGCATTTGCTTTTATTTTATTAGCTGTTCTGCTTTTACTAAATCGAAATATGTTTTCTTCTGTTTTTAGTTCTGAAAGGCTAATGATGGTCTCCACATTTACTTGTTTATTATTAACTACTTGTATGTCCTTTACGTTAAAAATTGGTGAAACCAATGCAAAAGTTGTTCCTCCTATTATAATTCCTAATAATAGAAATGTTTTTAATAAAAATTTGATTTTTTTCTTTCTCTTTTTTCTTCTTTTTTCTTCTTGGCTTAGTTTTCTTTTTCTTTCTTCTTCTTTTTTGATTTTATTTTTATTTGTCATTTGGATTACTGTCTCTGTTTCAAGATCGAAATTTTCTTCTTTCTGTGCTTTATTTTCTTTTACTCTTTTTTCTCTTTCTTTGGCTTTTTTTCTTTTGGCTTTATCATCCTCCACTTTATGAGATGCTTGTCCACGATTTATGTAATATAAATTCATGTCTGCTTCTTTTCTCTTTTTTGCCATCTCTGCCTTTTCCTCCTTTATTTATCCCCATTTGTCCCCATTTATTCTGGATTTCAATGGGGACATCTTTATCTAATATCAATTCCAAGACTTTTTAATTTATGGTCAAATTTCTCATATCCTCTTAAAATATATTCTATGTTTTCAATTTTGGTTTCTCCCCTAGCAGCCATTCCTGCCATTACTAAAGCCGCTCCACCTCTTAAGTCTGTTGCTTTTACATTAGCACCATATAATCTCCTAACCCCTTTTATGACTGCTGTTTTTCCTTCTATTGTAATTTTGGCTCCCATTCGAATTAATTCTTGTGTATATTTGTATCGGTTTTCAAATAAGTTTTCTATTACCATTGATGTTCCTTTGGCTAAGGTTAAGGAAGTTGCAAATATAGATTGCATATCGGTTGGAAATCCTGGATATGGCATTGTTTTAATGTCAACTGCTTTTAATCTTTTTGGTGCCTGAATTTCTATTTCATTTTTTTGAACTTTTAATTTACAACCTGTTTCTTCTAATTTATAGATAACTGGTGTAATATGATTGCTATTGGTTCCTTTTACTTTGATGTTTCCTCCTGTCATAGCTGCCATGCAAAGAAATGTCCCAGTTTCAATTCGGTCTGGCATAATGTTATAACTTACATCTTTTAATTTTTTTACGCCTTCGATTTCAATGATGTCAGTTCCTGCTCCTTTTATTTTGGCTCCCATTTTATTTAACATATTTTGTAAGTCTATAATTTCTGGCTCTCTTGCACTATTGTTTATGGTTGTTTTTCCGTGTAGCTAAAACAGCTGCTAGTATTGCATTTTCTGTTGCTCCTACACTTGGAAAATCTAAATCTATTTTTTCTCCTACTATTCTATCACAAGTACAGGTAATATTTCCATAGTTTTTGTTAATATTTATTCCTAATTTTTCAAATGCTTTTAAATGTAAGTCAATTGGTCTGGTTCCTATATCACATCCTCCTGGATAAGAAAATGTTACTTTTCCATATCTTCCTACTAAGGCACCAACAAATATAACAGAAGAACGCATTTGTCTCATTAGTTCTTCTGGTATTTCATAATTGGTAATTTTACTTGTATCTATGATTACTTTGTTTTTCTTTTTGACTACTTCTGCTCCTAATTTTTTTAGAATTTCATACATCATTTGCGTATCATGTATATTTGGTACATTGTATAGGGTTGTTTTTCCTTGATTTAAGATGCTGGCCGCTATGATAGGTAATGAGGCATTTTTGGAACCAGATATGGTAATTTCTCCTTCTAGCCTTTTGCCTCCTTTGATTATGTATTCTGACATTTTTCCTTTCCACCTTTCTTCTTTATTTGCTATATATTATGTTTTCTTTACGGGAAAGGTGAATCTGAAAGAAGAAAATATTGTAAAATACTGGATTTTCACATAAAAATGTGATAAACTTTGTAAAGATAAAATTTTATAATCTCCTAGAAATACCAGAGGAGTTTTAATAGAGTAACTATTAATATACAAAAAAATCAATTGATTAGGAGGTAGTAAATATGGCAACAATTTATGACGATGATATTTGGGAACGGATTATTGAAAAGCATCAGTTAAAAATTCTTGCTATTGAATTAGGGGTTGATAAAAATCCGCAGAAGGCAAAAGAAATGATGCATCTTTTTCATCATGGGTTTGGTTTAGGTATTTTATCTAAAAAGCAAAGAGATTTTTGTAGACAATTGAATCATATTGAATTTGCTGAACAACTTTTTTTAAATATGGTTGTTTCTACTGGAAGTCAGCATTATTCTGTTGGTGCTGATGACTACGTACACGCTTCTATGGATTTAGTTTTAGCAGATTTTGATGATTCTTTTAAAGATTTTATTCGGGAATGCGAAAAAAGAGGAAAAGACCTTAGTCATATAAAGTTTTCAGAAGCATATGAAATTTTCCTATATGTTATAAAACTTAAAATGAAATATCAGATTCCTTATACTAAATTGTTTGTAAGAAGACTTCTTCAACTTTGTCCAAAATGTTTTAGACAAGAAGATGCGTTAGAAATCAAACAATACTTTTTAGAGAAAAATCCAAAGTTATTGCCCGAAATTCAAGATGAACTTGTATAAATTAAAAATGCCATAGACTAAGACCGAACGTTGTAACGTTCTGTCTTAGTTGTTTTCTTTACATTATCGGTATCCAAATTTCAGTATTATTTTCATCATATCGTTCAAAATCTATATTCATACTTTGCTTGTATTCAGATGTAACAAAATATTCTTTATATATTTTCTCCCATAGTTTATTGATATCTTCTGCTTGGTTTCCTTTGCATTTGAATACAACCCACTTGCTTTTGGCTACATCAATAATTTCTGCCCCAGGAATTTGCTTGTCATTTTCTTCCATTTCTATTCCTATTCCATATTTATATTCTTGTGCCTCACTTTCTCCTATGCAAACACCTAATGTATATCTTGTAAAATTTTTTGAAATTTCTTTTAGTTTTCCATTTGCTTTTATTTCATCCCAAAATTTAGGAATTTTGTTTTTCGTTTCAATATTAAAATCTCTTACTATTGCACATATTTTAAATGCTTCTTTGTTTTCAATTCTATAATCCATCTTATTTCCTCCTTCTATTTTTAGGCTTACTTGGACTTTACTAAATACTTTTAATTTCGTTCCGTCCACTTTAGCCATTTTAGGAGTAACATTATGAAATTTTGTAAATGCTCTTGTAAAGCTTTCATTGCTGTTAAATTGATATTTTATTGCAATATCTAGTATATTAGATTTATGAATACTTAACTCATCTGCAGCACAAGTTAATCTTCTGTTTCTAATATATTCTGCAGGAGATATTCCAATTATACTACTGAAAATTCTATGAAAATAGAAAGATGATAATCCTAAATGTTTTGCTATTTTTTCATAGTTAATGTCTTCCTCGAGATTATTTTCAATATAGTCTATGGCTTTTTGAAGTTCTACAATATAGTTCATAATTTTCCTCCCTTGTTTTTTATTATAAAATGGATTATTGTTCTTTTCTTGATTTTTCTTGCACAAATTTATTTATTAAAATTTTTGATTAATTTGTAACGGTTTCATTACCTTCTTCCTTTAACCTCTTTTTTAATACTCTCCAATATGTTGTGGGATTCTTACTATTTGATAAACTTCCAACAATATCAACAATACTAATATAATACTTTTCCTTTTCTTTATCCTAAATTGTTCTTATGGTTTTATCATATTTCATCCTTTTTAGCAATACTTTTTTCGAATTTTTGTTCTTTTCTTTCTTATATCTTGAAAATTCTTACATAATATCGTATAATAGGTACATACTAAAAAATGGAGGAAAAAAATGAAAACGATAACCATAAAAGATTTATACAAAAATACTCAAGAATATGTAGGAAAAGAAATTACAATAGAAGCTTGGGTAAAAACTGTTAGAGATTCCAAAACATTTGGATTTATCGAATTAAATGATGGAACATTTTTTAAAAATGTTCAAGTTGTTTTCAATAATACTTTAGAAAACTTCGCAGAAATCTGCAAGTTAACCATTAGTTCTTCTATCAAAGTAGTTGGAAACTTTATCTTAACAGAAAATGCAAAACAACCATTTGAAATTCAAGCAACCCATATTGAAATTGAAAGTCTTTCTGATAGTAGTTATCCTCTTCAAAAGAAAAAGCACTCTTTTGAATATTTAAGAACAATTTCACACTTACGTCCAAGAGCCAATACTTTCAATGCTGTATTCCGTGTAAGAAGTGTTTTAGCTTATGCTATCCATAAATTTTTCCAAGAAAGAGGATTTGTCTATGTCAATACCCCTCTTCTTACAGGAAGTGATGCAGAAGGTGCTGGAGAAATGTTCAATGTTAACTCTTTTGACTTGAACAATATTCCTAAAACGGAAGAAGGAAAAGTTGACTTTTCACAAGATTTTTTTGGAAAATCTACGCATTTGACAGTAAGTGGTCAATTAAATGCAGAAACATTTGCCCAAAGTTTTTGTAATGTTTATACCTTTGGACCTACTTTCCGTGCTGAAAACTCTAACACAGTAAAACATGCTGCAGAATTTTGGATGGTAGAACCTGAAATTTGTTTTGCTGATTTAACAGATGACATGGATTTAGCAGAAGATATGATTAAATACATTTTTCAATATGTATTAGATACTTGTCCAGAAGAAATGGAATTTTTCAATAAATTCATTGATACAGGATTATTAGAAAGATTACATCATGTTATCAACTCTGACTTTGTTAGAATTACTTACACAGATGCCATCAAAGAATTAGAAAAATATAATGACAAATTTGAATATAAAGTTTCTTGGGGCGTAGATTTACAAACAGAACACGAAAGATATTTGTGTGAAAACATTTTCAAAAAACCAGTTTTTGTAACTGATTATCCAAAAGAAATTAAAGCTTTTTATATGAAACAAAATCCAGATGGAAAAACAGTTGCAGCAGCTGACTTATTAGTTCCTGGAATTGGGGAAATTATAGGTGGTAGTCAAAGAGAAGAAGATTATGATAAATTATTAGCTAGAATGAAAGAACTCGATATGCCAATCGACAACTATAATTGGTACTTAGATTTAAGAAAATATGGAAGTTGTAATCATGCAGGTTTTGGTCTAGGTTTCGAAAGAGCCATCATGTATTTAACAGGTATGCAAAATATTCGTGATGTTATTCCTTTTCCTAGAACACCTAAGAATTGTGAATTTTAATATAACTGCAAAATTGCCAAAAGGGACGGTCCTTTTTGGCAATTTTGTCTATACTCTCTTATTAATGGGAATATTCTTCTGTATCGTCTGTTTGTGTTGTTCCGTTATTTTGTCTTGCTTCTTCTCTTCTTTGCTTTCTTCTATCTTTAACTTCTGCTCTTGTATCCTCTAAAATCTCTATTGCATCTTCCTCTTTTAAGTGTTTTAATTCATCTCTTAAATGTGCTAATTGTTTTTCTACTTCTATATCTAATGGTTCTTCCTTTTGGTTTTGTATGGTAGCTTTTAATTTTCTAATAATTTCTCCTCTATCTTGTTCTGGAACTTTTTCTACTAATTCTCTTAGCTCTCCTAATTCGTCTATCTCAATTCCTCTAAATTCTTTTTTTATTTTCTCTATGTCTAATGTTTTTCTTTTTTTGGCATCCACATATTGTTGTACTTCACTAATAAAACCTTCTTCTTGCTGTTCTGTTAATTCTTTCATTTTTTCTAATTGTGGCATATCTATAATTCCTACTCTATTATAAATACCTGCCACTTTTTTAGCAATTTCAGATAAAATTAGATTTTGCATATCTTCTTCTTTATATTGATAATCTTTTGGTCCATCATATTCTTTTTTATCTTTTACGCTTTCAAACTCAATTCCTACTAACTGCGGAAAATCTTTTTCTAGCATTTCTTCTGGCGATATTACTTGTGCTATTGATGCAACTCTTGTTGACCCGCTTCTTCTCCACTCAATTGCTGCTTTTCTTGCTAGAACTCGTTTTATAATCGTATGAATTTCTTCTGACTCTGTTCTTCTTTGTAACTTTTTCAATTCTTCCACTAAATCAGAACCTTTTATTTTTTCGCAAGTTATATATTTTTTTCTTAATTTTTCTTTTATTTCGGTCTCTTTTTTTACTTTTGCTGCTTCTCTTCTTTCTCTTTCTATTCTATCTAATCTTTGTCTTTCTTGTTTTTGAAGTACTTCATCTGGTATTTCTTCTGCCATTTTTTTAGCTGCTTCTAAACTTACATCTGGTAATTTAATAATTTCTAATATATCTTTTGATGGTAAATCTATCTTTTCTACTATTTCTATTGCTGTTTTTTCTGGTTTTATGTCTAATATTTGTCTTGTAGCCTCTACAATAATATCATTGGATAGATTTTCTTCTTTTTGAATCATTTTTAAAAATTCTGTTACTGACATATTAGGCGATGTTTTAATTTCTCTTACAATCCTATCCACCGCATTTTGGATTGCCTCTTTTTTAGTATCCGCTTCATTATAAGTATCCTTTACTGCTTCTATACTTTCTAATAACTTAGCTTTTTCTGTTTTTCCAAAAGTCTTTTTTAATATATCCTTTAAACTCATTTTTATCACCTGTCTTTCTTCTCCTCATTGTAACATTATGTTTCTATTTCGTCAACAGGGATTAGGGGACGCCCCTTAAAATCCCTAAAAGAGGGATTTTAAGGAACGTCCCCTAATCCCTCTCGCCATCATAGCTATCGAATAAAATTTGCTTTAGTTCAGTTACTAACGGTAATCTTGGATTAGCCGTGGTACATTGATCCTCAAAGGCTCTATCTGCTAGCATATCTACTTTTGCTAAAAATTCTTGTTCTTCTACTCCTGCTTCTTGTAAAGTTTTTGGAATATTTAGATGTTCATTCAGTTCTTGAATTTTAGCAATTAGGCTTGCAATTCCTTCTTCTTTTGTATCTGCTTTTAATCCTACTTTTTTCGCTAATTCATAGTATTTTTCGTCTGCTATAAAATATTCATATTTTGGAAAAGATACAAATTTACTTGGTTTTGAACTGTTGTATTTTATGACATATGGTAGGATAATGGCATTTATTCTTCCATGTGGTAAATGGAATTCCGCTCCAATTTTATGTGCTAAAGAATGATTTATTCCTAAAAATGCATTCGTAAATGCCATTCCTGCTAAAGTACTTGCGTTGTGCATTTTTTCTCTAGCTAATCGATTGCTTCCATCATCATAAGCTTGTTCTAGGTATTTTAAAACAATTTCTACTGCTTTTTCAGCTAGTCCATCTGTATAATCTGATGCCATATTAGATACATAAGCTTCAATTGCATGGGTTAATACATCCATTCCAGTATCTGCTGTTACTGATTTTGGTAAACTCATAACTAAGTCTGGGTCTACAATTGCTACGTCTGGTGTTAATTCATAATCTGCTAATGGATATTTTTTATTTTTTTCTTTATCTGTGATAACTGCAAATGATGTTACTTCTGAACCAGTTCCAGATGTGGTTGGAATAGCAACCATTTTACATTTTGTTCCTAATTTTGGAAATTTATAGGTACGTTTTCGAATATCCATAAATTTTAGTTTTAATCCCTCTACATCTGCATCTGGATGTTCATAAAATAACCACATTCCTTTTGCGGCATCGATTGGACTTCCTCCTCCTATTGCTATAATAGCATCAGGTTTGAAGTTTTTCATTGCCTCTACACCTTTTTTTACCGTTTCAAAAGATGGGTCAGATTCTACATCACTAAATATTTCAGAGTGTACATATTGATGTCTTTTTCTTAAGTGATATAAAATTTTGTCTACATATCCTAATTTCATCATTCCTTCATCGGTTACGATAAAGGCTCTTTCGATGTCTGGCATTTTTTCTAAATATTGAATAGAACCAGCTTCGAAATATATTTTTTCTGGAATTTTAAACCATTGCATATTAACTCTCCTTTTCGCAACTCTTTTAATATTAATTAAATTGACAGATGATACATTAGCTGTTGTTGAATTCCCGCCAAATGATCCACATCCAAGTGTTAGAGATGGCATATTCGTATTGTAAATATCACCGATTGCTCCGTGCGTAGATGGAGAATTTACGATAATTCTTCCTGCCTTCATTGTTTTGGAGAATTTTAAGTTGACTTCTTTATCTTCTGAATGGATAACCGCTGAATGGCCAAGTCCTCCAAATTCTAATAATCTTTCTGATTTATCAATTCCTTCTTCTTCATTTTCTACAATATAATAAGTTAAAACTGGACTTAATTTTTCTTTTGAAAATGGATACTCTCTTCCAATTCCTTCTTCATATA
>CANEEJ010000046.1 GCA_947426525.1 uncultured Clostridium sp.
AGATATGTAAAAAATTTGAAGTGCAATGGACACACGGAGATGAAGAAAGATTAGAACAATTACAAGAAGTCATTATGCAAGAACAAGAAGAAGCTGAAAAAAGAATGACAGAAGGACATAGTGGTGGAGAAGCTCAAGAAACTGCACATAGAGGAATATTGGCTTATGAAAAGATAAATGGAATATATCAGCAATATTTAGCAAAAGGAATAGAAGAAGATAAATTAAAATAAAAGTAAGGGAGGATATATGAGTACAAATATAGATAGCATAAAAAGGAAACTTCTAATAAAGTACCCAACTTTTGGAAGTGTAATAGCAAATCTTGATTTTCAAGAATGCAAAGACATAGCAACTGCAGGTACAAATGGAAAGGTACTTTTGTATAATCCTAAATTTTTAAAAGATTTGTCTGAAAAACAGCAAATTTTTATATTTGCTCATGAGATATGTCATGTTGCTTTTGAACATATTTTTAGAAGTGAAGGAAAAGATAAAAGACTATGGAATATTGCAACAGATTCTGTAATAAATGCATTATTAAAACAAGATGGATTACCTATGGTTGAAGGTGGAGTAGATATTCCAGAAGCAATAAACTATGATGCAGAGGAAATGTATAATAAATTATTAGAAGAAGAAAAGAAAAAACAAGAACAGCAAAGTCAGAAAGGAAACCAGGGACAACAAGACAAACAGAATAATCAAGAGCAAGAGAATTCACAATGTAGTCAAGGACAACAAGATGAACAAAATAATCAAGAACAACAGAGTTCACAAGATAGTCAAGGACAACAAGATGAACAAAATAATCAAGAACAGCAGAATTCACAAGGCAGTCAAGGACAACAAGATGAACAGAATAATCAAGAACAGCAGAATTCACAAGGTAGTCAAGAACAACAGGATTCACAAAATAGTCAAAGACAACAAGAAGAAAATGATATTGGACATGATACACATAGTTTATGGGATAAAGCAATAGAAGAAAGAAAAAAGGAACAAGCAGAAAATAAACAACAAAAACAAAGTCAAACAAAAAATGATGATAAAAAGGAAAAAGCAGAAGAAAAACGAGAAGTAGATGAAAAATCAAAATTTACAGAGCAGGGAGAAAGAGAAACTTTTAAACAAAATAAAATAGAAAGAAGAAAGCAATTACAAGAACTTAGTAGAGAATTAGCAAATAAGTCATCACACGAAGCAGGAGATGGAATACAAAGAGAAGGAAAAAGGCTATCTGATATTGGAATAGCTACTCCATTAATTGACTGGAGAAAGTTATTAAGACAAGCAATAAAATATGATGAGGAATATACAAGAAAGAATGCTAGAATGAGAAATGGATATTTTAGACATAAGCTAGAGCAAGTTCCAATGCCAGAGGCAGAGATTTTATTGGATACAAGTGGATCAGTAAGTGAAGTGTTGCTAAAGAATTTCTTAAGAGAATGTAAAAATATTTTAGATAATTCAAAAGTTAAAGTGGGGTGTTTTAACACAGAATTTCATGGATTTACAGAACTTAGAAAACCAGAAGATATTGATAATATGAGTTTTCCGATAGGAGGAGGAACAGATTTTAATGCAGCAGTTGGGGCATTTTCAAGAAAAGTTCCAAACAAAATAATATTTACAGATGGAGAAGCTGATATGCCTAGAGAAACGGTAAGAAATGTAATTTGGGTTGTATTCGGTGATGAAAAGATTAATCCTAAAGGAGGAAAAGTGATAAATATTACTGGTGAACAATTGAGGAGATTGTATCAATCATTTATTCAAGATAAGAGTGATATAACTAGATAAAGTATCATTAAAGGTACTTTATTTTAATTTTTTATAAAAGATAGGAAATATATAGAATAAAGGAGATTCCAAATCAGGGAATCTCTATATTTTTGACTTACTTATTTTTATATTGATCTTTAATTTCTTTTAGAGTTTTAACTTCATTTTTATGGCAAAATTGAATAAATTGTTTAGTGTTCGTATAAATATATTCTAATTCTTCAACTGAAAGAATATTTAACAAATAATTTATTTTTTTTATAGTTTTTTCTTTTAATTTAGTATAATTGTTATCTTGTGTTAATTCATCTAAAGTATAACCAGTTATCTCTGAAATTTTCATAAAAAATTCAATATTAGTAACTTTACCACTTGCATTTTCTAATCTTGCCAGAGTATTAGGGCTTATACCAATTTCTTCTGCAAATTCTTCTCTAGTTTGTTTCAATTCTGTTTCTCGAATTTTTCTAATTCTTTCACCTACTTTATTGTAATTCATAGCCATTCCTCCATATATAATTGTATAATTCTTATAAAAAAAATTACATACCAGTTTTGGTCTAATTTATATATCAAAGCTGGTATGTATATTTTTGTAAAGTGCTAGTTTTGCAATGTTTTACTTTTAAGCTATTAAGAAAAGCGACAAAATATAACAAATTACTACAACATAATTCGACTTAAAATTTGTCGAATTATGCATATAATTTCTCAAGAAATTGTCTGTGGAAATTTATAAGTAGCATGCAAAAGATAAAATCTTAGAAAAACGAAAGAATACATATTACTACTTAAAAAGTTCTACAGTCATTTTTTATGGAAGGAGGATAATAATTTAATATTTTTGTTACTTTCAAATTTTTATGGACAAGTTCGAATAAAAATTTGGAGGTAATTATTATGAGAGATTATTTAAAATGTTCTCTTACAGAAGATGAAAAGAATTTAGTAAATGCAATTATTTGGATGACTGCAAGAGATTATAAAAAAAGACTTTATAGAAAAAGTAAATATCAACTAATATCTATTGATGATGTTGAAGTGTCTACAGAGGATGAATATAGTTTTGTAAAAATAGAAACAAGGGAGGAATTTGACCATTTTTATGTGCTTACAGAAACAGATAAAGAGAGAATTGTTGAATATGTTAATTGTGTATTATTAGAATTATCGTTATATAAATTTGGAATAGCATTGACTTTTGATGAAAAGTTGGTGCTATTTTTATGCTCTTTTAAAAAGTATTCAGAAAAACATACTGCATCTTTACTTCAAGTTAAATTAAGAAGAATTAAATATTTAAAAGAATCATTGAAAATAAAAAAAGAAAAATTTTTGGGAGGATATAAAAATGTTTAATAATTTTTCATTAGATAATTTTGAAATAGAAAAAATTTTATTTGACTTTGAAAGTGAAATAAAAAAGGCATCTAAAATAAACGGGAAAGTAGATGAGGATTGCGTTCAAACAATTAGAATTGCAATTTATAGAAAACTATCAAAAAATAAGAATTAAAAAAAATTAAAAATTTCGGACTTTTTGCATGTATGCATACCATTTAACTAGTAGAAGGATAAAAATTTATTCTTCTACAAAAAAAGAAATGGAGGTATATTGCTATGGATGAGTTTAAAGATTTTTTGAACTATGCTGTCTTAGGATTTAGCCAAATGCGACAAGAAAATAAAACAGATTATAGTAAGATGACTGCTAAAAAATTAGTTGAAGCAATATGGCATATGGGATATATGTATGATAAAAAACAAGCCAAAGAAAAAGCAAATGAAATATTAAATAATTTGGAGTTAGTGTGATGGAAAAATTTTTAATTATATTATTAATTATAGGTGACATTGCTTTATCAATTATTGCAATTACTAATACTTTTAGATTGTATCAATTAAAGCATAAAACTAAAAGAAAATTCTATCAAACTTCAAAATTATCAGAATTACATGGAAAAGAATTTTCTGATTACATAGATTACTTAACAAATGGATTACATTAGTATTATTATGTCTAAAAGTTGTTGTACTAAAAGTCAACCAAAAATACTGGAGATACTTGATATGACAAAGAAAGAAAAGATAATTTTATTATATTATGAAAAAAGATTAAATACTATTGAAATCTCAAATAAATTGAAAATAACTAAGCAATATGTTTCTAAAATAATAAAAACAGATTCAAGATATATTGAGGAAAAAAATATTAGAAAACTTGAAACTAAAGAGAGGCACAGAGAACAAAATATAAAATGTATTAAGAAAAAAAGACTTAAAAATAAAAATGAAAGATTAGATGCTGCTTTAGAAGTTTTGCATAGACAAGCTAGTTTTGAATTATCAAAGGGAAAAACAATAAATAATAGAGCTTTTAGAAACTGGAATTCAAGTATTTATAATTATTATAATAGAACTAAGGAATATAGAATAAGGAAGGATTTTGAAAATAAAGTTTCTTATGCTGTTCCTAAAAAAATTAAATGGGATTAAATTATTAATTCATAAAATTAATGTTTTATTAATATTCTTTATTAATAAGGCAAGGAGGTAGCAACTTATGAAAGAACAAGAAGAAAAAGAAGTGTATGAAATAGATAATCATAAATATACAGTAATAACAAGAACTATAGAAGGAGCAGAAAGTTTAAATAATTTATATGAAGCATTTAGTAAATATACTTTAAGAAAATTAAGTATGAAAATGTAAAAAAGGGCTGACTTTTCAAAAGATGCGGGATATAATTGTATTATCAAGTGTTAAATTGTTCTCTCTAAAAGGGGGCGATTTAATGAATAATATGAAATGTAATCAAGTAGATGATGCAAATTTACTTTTTACAACACAAGATATTGGTTTTGCAAAATATAAGGTGGCAGGATATCTTAGATTATCCGCAGAGGATGGCGATAAAGAAGTAAGTGATAGTATTGTAAGTCAGAGGAGTATTATTGAAAATAAAATCAAAGAATTAGGCAATAATTTTGAATTAGTAGATTTCTATGTTGATGATGGATATACAGGACTTAATACTAATAGACCATCGTTTCAGAGAATGCTACAAGATATTGAAAATTCAAAGATAAATACAGTAATAACCAAAGATTTATCAAGACTTTCAAGAAATAGCTTTGAGGCTAATTATTATATCGAATTGTATTTCTTAGAAAGAAATGTCAGATATATATCAATCTTAGATAATGTTGATACATATTTAAAAAATGCAAATAATGATATGATACAATTCAAAACATTAATAAACGATTGGTATAGTAAAGATATTTCTCGAAAAGTTAAATCGGGAGTGTGGGCTAGAAAGGAAAAAGGCTTGTATTTAAGTTCGAGAGCACCATATGGATATAATAAAAGTAAAAACAACAAAAATCAATTAGTTATAAATAAAGAACAAGGAGAGATTGTTAAGCTAATTTTTGAAAAGTTTGATAATGGTGAAACACAAAAAAATATTGCTGACTTCTTAAAAAATCAAAAAACTTTAGCACCAAGCAGTTACAATGATAGGGGAATTCTTAGAAAAAATGTGTATAATTGGGATTCAGCAGTTGGTAAGATTTTAAGAAACAAAGTATATCTAGGACATACAGAGTACGGAAAAAGAATCAATTTAAGTTATAAATCTGAAAAGGTAAAATACATGCCTAGAGATGAGTGGAAAATAGTAAAAAATACACATGAACCTATTATTGATGAGGAATTATTTGAAAGGGTGCAAAGAAAACTAAAAATTAGAAGTAAGACAAAAAAGAAAAAATTTGATTGGTTGTTAAATGGATTAGTCTATTGTAAAGAATGTGGTTCTCAAATGGTACTAAAGGTTGAATATACTAACTCTGGAACAATAAAATCAAAAAGAATTCATTGTGTGGAAGGAATAAGAAAAAATAGTAAAGTATTTTGTGATAGAAAAAGTAAAGGTGTAAATGAGGAATCATTAACTAAAATTGTATTAATAAATATAGCAAATAAAATTAATAAGATAATGAATACTGAAAAACTTGAAAATCTTGTTCAAGCACAATATAAAGAGAACAATACAAAAATGTTTGATGATACAATAAAAAACTATGAAAAGCAGTTAGTAAAAATCGAAAATAATATTACATCATTATACGAAGATTACAGAAATGAAATCTTAGAGGAGGATGATTACAAGAGATTTTATAAAAGTGAAATAGAAAGAAGAAATGACATAAAAAGAAACATTATAAAATTGCAAGAAGAAAAAGAGAGTAAACCAAAATTAAATCTAGAACAATTACAATGTTTAATAAGTGAAATATCTAATATTGATAGCTGGAGTAAAGATACTTTAACAGATCTTATATATAGTGTGGAAGTCGATATTGAAAATAATATATATATAAATTATAGATATAATATTTTTGAAATGGTATAGGCTATGAAAGAGTATAAAGCTGGTATATATTTAAGACTTTCACGAGAAGATATTGGAGAAAATAATAGTATTGAGGCACAAAGAATTATTACAACAGAATATGCAAAAAAACAAGGTTTTACTATTATTGAAGAATATGAAGATAATGGTTATTCGGGTATGTTGGATTCTAGACCAGCACTTAACCAAATGATAGTAGATATTATAACTAATAAAATAAATATGGTAATTGTAAAAGATATTAGTAGATTGACAAGAGATAAAAATAAAACAGGGTATTATACAGAAATATTTTTTCCAGACAATGATGTTAGATTTATTTCAGTAACAGAAATGATTGATAGTGGCGATAGATATGAAATAGATGATAGTATAATGCTTAGAGGAATTGTAAATCAGTATTACGTGGCAGATATATCTAAGAAAATAAAATCAGTAAAAACCAATATGAAAAAAAATGGCGATTATGTAGAAAAATATGTACCTTATGGATATAAAAAAGATGAAGAAAACAAATATAAAGTTCTTATAGATGAAAATGTATCAGAAAATGTAAAGCTGATATTTGCAATGTATATACAAGGCTACTCACAAGGACAAATAGCTAAACATTTAACAAAATTAGGGATTGATACACCTAAAACATATAAAGGAGAAAAAGCAGCAATAAATGAATGGCGAAATGATACAATTGGAAGAATACTAAAAGATCCATTTTATACTGGAAAAATGATTATAAATAAATATGTTACTGATTATAGAACAAAAAAGACAAAAAAGACACCAAGAAAAGAATGGATTATGATACAAGGGAAACATGAACCTTTAGTTTCAAATGAAGATTACAATTTAGTACAAAATATGTTAGAAAGTAAATTTTCTAAACCAAAAGAAACTTATAATTATTTGCTAAAAGGATTAGTGCATTGTGGACACTGTAAGTCAAGAATGCAGTACAAATACAGAACAAGAACTAAAATAAGAGATAAAGTTTTAGATAATCCGCAAAAATGTTGGTATTATAAATGTAGAATGTTATATAGATTTCCAAGTATATGCAATAGAGGGCATACAATAATGGAAAAAAGATTAAATGAAATAGTATTAGAATCTGTAAAAAATAGATTATCAAAATTTACAATTGATGAATATACAGGCAAAGTTATTGATCAATATAAAAACAACAATGCTAGTTTCAAATTACTAGAACAATACAAAAAGAAGAAAGATAAATTAGAAATAAATATTACAACATTATATAATAAAAAGTTAGAGAGCATGATTTCAGCAGAGGAATTTAAAGAATTATATACTGGTATGAAATTAGAAATAAAAAATATAGAATCTAAAATATTAGATTTAGAGAAGATATGCAATAGTTGTGAAATAGATGAAAAAATAAAAGAAATAGTCATTAACTTTAAGAATGGTAAAGAATTTGATAATGAAACAATGAAGATTTTAATTAATAGAATAGAGGTCTATGAAGATATGAAAATAGACATTACATATAGGATTTAACTGATAAAAGTTAAATTATATTTAAAATAAAAAACTTCAATAAAAAATACTAGTTCGATGTAGGAGCCATATTAGCAAAAAGATATGAAAAAGATGACACTTTAAAAGTAGCAAAACTAGTAAAAAAGCATCTAAAAAAACATGGTATAAAAGTCATTATGACAAGAACAAAAGATAATAGTGTTAGCTTAGAAGAAAGATGTAAAATAGCCAATCGAAAAAAAGCAGACTTATTTGTATCGATTCATAGAAATAGTGCAAAATCAGGAAATGGAATAGAGATTTGGTGTAACAGTGAAAAAAGAGAAAAAGACACAAAGCTTGCTACTAGTATTAGAAACAAATTACAAAAAACACAAATACAAGAGGATAGAGGAATTAAATATGGCACGATTGAAGGGACAGAATCTAATTATTACGTTTTAAAAAATACTAATATGCCAAGTTGCTTAATTGAATTAGGTTTTATTACCAATGAAAAAGATAACAAATTATTAGATGACAACATAGAAAATTATGCAAGAGCAATAGCAGAGGGAATGATAGAAACAATAGAAACAGGTAATTAAAAATTATCTGTTTTTTTATAAAAAAATATTGACAAGAAAAAAAGAAAATAGTATTATTGTATTATGCAAGTAACACAATAAAGAAAGGAAAGAAACGTGGAATATATTTTTGATAATGAAAGACCAATTTACATTCAATTAATGGAAAAAATAAGATTAGAAATTGTTTCAGGAAAATTAAAAAAGGGAGAAAGAATGCCTTCTGTAAGAGAGCTAGCCATTACTATGAAGGTAAATCCTAATACGATGCAAAAAGCATTAGCAGAACTGGAGAATGAACAACTTATTTATACAGAAAGAACCAACGGAAAATTCGTTACACAAAATCAAGAAAGAATTGAAGAAATAAAAAAAGAATTGGCAAAAGAAAAAGTAAATACGTATTTAAATAGTATGAAAGATATAGGAATTAGTTTTGAAGAGGCAATCAGTTACTTGCAGGAACAAAAAGAACCTTAAAAAGGAAGGAGATAAAAATGGAATTAGTAGAATGCAAAGAATTATGCAAAGAATTTGATAAAAAAGAAATTCTAAAAAATATTAATCTAATTATTCCAAGAGGAAAAATAATAGGTTTACTTGGAAAAAATGGAATGGGAAAAACAACACTAATTAAATTAATGAATGATTTGTTAACACCTACTAGTGGAGAAGTACTAATAAATGGTAAAAAGCCAGGAATCGAATCAAAAAAAGTAATTTCCTATTTACCAGAAAGAACCTATTTAGACAAAACTATGACAATTAAGCAAGCGTTTCACTATTTTGAAGAATTTTACGATAACTTCAATATAGAAAGAGCCACTAAACTTTTAAAAGACTTGGATTTAGAGTTAGACAAAAAAATCTCTCAAATGTCAAAAGGGATGCAAGAAAAATTACAACTAATATTAGTAATGAGTAGAGAAGCAGAACTTTATATTTTAGACGAACCACTTCGGGGGAGTTGACCCAGCAACAAGAGATTATATTTTAGATACTATACTTTCTAATTTCAAAGAAGGATCAAGTGTTATCATTTCTACTCATTTAATTGCTGACATTGAAAGAATACTAGATGATGTTATTTTTCTAGACAAAGGAGAAATCAAATTAGTATCTTCAGCAGATGAACTAAGAAATAAGGAGAATGCAAGTATTGATGAAATATTTAGGAGGTCTTTCAAATGTTAAGAAAATTATTAAAATATGATTTAAAATGGATTTATAAAATAGTAATAATATTTTATGCTTTATCTTTTGTATTTGCCATTTTTACAAGAATATGCTCTAGTGTGGAAAATTCTGTAATGTTTTCTATCTTGGCACAAGTATCAGCAGGATTTACGATAGCCATGATAGCAAACAGTTTAATTAATGGTATTATAAGGTCATGGGTAAGATTTAGAGAAAATCTATATAAAGATGAATCTTATCTAACACATACCTTACCAGTTAATAAAAAGACAATTTACCAAAGTAAAGTATTGTCAGCTATTATATGTTCTTTTATAACAGTCATAGTGGCTATTATTTGTCTATTTATTTGTTTTTATTCAAAAGAAAACATAGAGTTTTTAAAACAAATTTTGGAATTAACAGCCAATACTTATGACACAACAGTAATTGGTATCCTATTAACCGTTTCATTTATTATTTTCTTGGAAATTGTATTCATTATTTTAATTGGATATGTAGGAATTATATTGGGGCATAAAGCGAATAGAAATAAATTAATAAAATCAGTGATAATAGGATTTGGATGTTATATTGGTACTAACGTTTTATCATTAGCTATCATGGCACTAATAGGAATGTTTAATCAAGAAATTAGAAATTTAATCCAAACAACAGAGATGATAAATACTAATATTACTAAAGGTTTATTACTAGGTGCAGGTATTATTTATACGATTTATAATGTATTTTATTATTGGATAGGTAAAAAACAATTAGAAAAAGGTGTAAATGTGGATTAAAAAAGTTGAGATAAATTAAATGTTTATCTCGACTTTTTAGATGTTATAATTTTTCTATCTCTTTTTTTGTTAATTTTGTTATTTTTTGAATATCTTCTTTATTCATTCCAAATTTCAAAAGTTCTCTTGCAGTCTCTAGAATTCCCTTTTTTATACCTTTTTGTATGCCTTTTTGTATTCCTATTTCTATGCCTTCATTATAATTCATTCTAAAAATATTTCTTAAATTTTCTGTTACCATATTTTCATTCACCTCCATACTTATCATTTTTCTTAATTTTTTTGCTTTCTCATTTCCGATTTCTTCTTTAATTTTAATCCTCTCCTTTTAGTATATTCTACTTTTATTATTGTGTCAATATTTATCTTAAAGTAAAAAAGTTTAATTCTTCATTTCCACAATATTTTCTTTTGTTTTCTCTTTAATTTGAAATTCCTTAAGCATTACTTTTCATCGCAAATGGTGACAATTTTCTACAATAGTGATAATAAACTTGAATACAATGTCAAAATTTATTATAATAGGAATCATAAGGAGGAATAAAAAATGGCAACAACTAATGAATACATAGAATATGTATGTGAACAAATAAAAGAAGTAGGGGAAGTAAAATACAAGAAAATGTTTGGAGAATTTATGATATACGTAAATAGCAAGCCAGTTGTGATAGTTTGTGATAATACACCATTTGTAAAAAAACTAGAATGTATAGAAGAAATGATGCAAAATGCAGAAACGGGATATCCTTACAAAGGAGCAAAAGAACATTATATATTAGATATTGATGATATTGCTTTTTGTAAAAATGTAATAGCACAATTAGAAAAAGTAACGCCAGTTCCAAAACCGAGAAAAAAGAAAAGCAATTAAAAATAAGAGACATATTGATTAGATTATGAAAACTATAGTCTAATCAATATGTTTTTTATTTTTGCATGTCATTGTAAAAAATGTAAACCTATGATACAATTGCACTATAAAGATAAGGAGGGCAAATTATGGAAAGAGTAGTATTAATAACAGGAAGTAGCAAAGGGATTGGAAAAGCAACAGCAGTAGAATTTGCAAAAATGCGAGACAAGGTAGTAATAAACTATTTGACAGATAAAGAAAGTGCAGAAAAATTATCAAGCCATTTAAAAGAAGAATATAAAACAGAAACATTGGTAATTAAAGCAGATGTATCACAAGAAGAACAAGTAAAAAACATGATACAAGAAGTTATAAATAAATATGGAAGAATAGATGTACTTGTAAATAATGCAGGTATGGTAATCGACAAAGAATTTGAAGATAGAATGGTTGAAGACTGGAAGAAAACATTAGAAGTAAATACAATAGGAACTTTTTTAGTTTCAAAATATGTAAGTGAAAGTATGATAAAAAATAAAAGTGGGAAAATAATAAATGTATCTTCAACAAATGGAATCAATACATTTTTTCCATCTAGTATAGATTATGATGCCTCAAAAGCAGCAGTTAATAATCTAACTTATAATTTAGCAATACAATTTGCACCTTATATCAATGTGAATGCAGTAGCACCAGGCTGGGTAAATACCGAAATGAATAAAGACCTACCAGAAGATTTAATAAAAGAAGAAACGGAAAAAATATATAAAAAGAGATTTGCTGAGCCAGAAGAAATAGCCAAAGTAATTTGTTTTTTAGCATCAAAAGATGCAGAGTATATTAATGGTACAGTAATAAAAGTAGATGGAGGAATGTAAAAGAATGGAAGAATATTTTGATATATTAGACGAAAAAGGAAATTATACAGGAAAAATAGAAACAAGAAAAAAGTGTCATAAAGAAGGATTATATCATAAAGCAGTTGTAGTATTTATCATAAACGCAAAAGGACAAGTACTATTACAAAAAAGAAGTGCGAATAAAAGGATGTGGCCCAACATGTGGGATATAACTGCAGGTGGACATGTTTTAACAGGAGAGTTTGGATTTCAAGCTATTATAAGAGAATGTAAAGAAGAATTAGGAATTGAATTAGACAAGAATGATATAACTTTTTTAGGAGCAAGTATATCAAACAATACAAAAGGAGATATTGTAAATAATCATTTTAATGAGTGTTATATAGCAAATAAGGAAATCGATGAAACAAAACTAAAGTTACAAGAGGAAGAAGTATCAGCTGTAAAATGGATAAACAAAGATGAAATTATAGAAAAAATAAAAGACAATTACAATGGAATAACAAATAAAGAAGGATGCTGGGAATACTTAATAAAATATTATGAATGGTTGGAAAGAAATAAAAAAGAATTAAACAATATTTTATAAAAAGGAGAAAATCAATATTTTAAATTTTCTCCTTTTACTAATAACGAACATAACATAAATGCTATGGACACTAATGTAATAATAATATATGAAGAATTCAAAATTATATACAATGAAAAACGATAGCCTTTTGGGCTATCGGATTATAATGATTACGTTCTTTTTAGAACGGACACTAATGTT
>CANEEJ010000047.1 GCA_947426525.1 uncultured Clostridium sp.
TTTTTTTGCAATTTTCTATTTTCTCAAAAAACTGTCGGGTATTAAGACATAAAAAAATAGTAACCTTACTTTCTAACAGTAAGATTACTATTTCCTTTTATTTACCATATCCTGTTTTTTCTATAATCTTATTACTAATTGTTCTAACTGTTTCTGATGGTTGGTAATCATTTTCTTCAAACATTTCTTGATGTAATTTTGTTACGTTCTTTTCTAATGTTATTGGTATACCATACCATCTATCCATTGTTATTCCTTTTGTTTCATATGGCCATCCTAAACTTTGTGTAATTTTAAAACTTGGGATACTTGGGAACATACTGAATATGTCACTTGCTTTTATATTTGTATATACTTTTGGTAATAATGTATCCACTAATTTGTTTAATCTACTAATATCAAATGTTTTTACTTTATTGGCAACAGCTGTTAGAACATCTCTCATTCTTTCTGTTCTTTTATAATCTCCTCCTGTTGCGTATCGAATTCTAGCATATGCTAAAGCTTGTTCTCCTGTAAGTTGGTATGTCCCTGCTTTATTAATTCCTGGTATATGAGATACTTCTTCTGCAGTAATTGGCATACTAATGCCACCTATACTATCAATAATTTCTTTTACAGCATCAAAATTTACAGTTATGAATTCTTTGATATTCAAGTCTAGATTTGTATTTAGAGTCGCAATTGCTAATGGTGCTGAACCATAAGAATAAGCATGTGTTATTTTGTCTAAGCCATGTCCTTCTATTTGTACATATGTATCTCTGTATACAGATGCTAATTTTACTTCTTTGGTTGTATTATTAATACTTGCTATTATAATGCAGTCACTTCTATTTCCTTTTTCATAAGTGTTTTCTCTTGAGTCAATTCCAAAAATTGCTATATTTCTGTAATTTGATAAATTTGCTTCTGCTTGTGTTGATACCATTAATTCATCTTCTTTTATATCTACTTGCTGCAATTTGCTTAGTTTCGCATGGATAAACCAAAAGGTTCCTCCTATAATTGCTACTAATATAATTACTAGTATTAATACTATTGTTCCAAAAATTTTTAATCCTTTTTTCTTTTTCATTTTTTCTCTCCTAATCTAGTTATAATTTGTCTATGCTTTTTAATGTTTGCTTCTATCTTGCTACTTTAGTTTTCCATTCTAATTCTGCAATTTCATACTCAAATTTTTTATGTTCTACCTCATTTTTCTCTAGGTATTTGTCTAATTTTTTATTGGTTTGTTTTAGTTGTTTTGAGAATTCTGTTTGTTTATTAATTAAAATTGTCATATTTATCGTTCCAAATCGATGAACTTCTTGTTTTAATCCGCTTGTTGTTTCTTTTAGTCCATAAACCTCTTGTTCTAATCCGCTTGTCGTTTCTTTTAGTCCACAAACTTCTTGTTCTAATCCACTTGTTGTTTCTTTTAGTCCACAAACTTCTTGTTCTAATCCGCTTGTCGTTTCTTTTAGTCCACAAACTTCTTGTTTTAATCCGCTTGTTGTTTCTTTTAGTCCACAAACTTCTTGTTCTAATCCGCTTGTTGTTTCTTTTAGTCCGCAAACTTCTTGTTCTAGTCCGCTTGTTGTTTCTTTTAGCCCTCGAACTTCATCTACTAATGGTTCTAACTTGTCTACTTTTGTTTCTAAGTTGTCAACCTTTTCTACTAATGGTTCTAACTTATCCACTTTCTTTATTAAAGGTTGTAAATTCTGCCATAATTCTTCTATTGTCATAAGCCTATTTCTCCTTTCTTTTGGATTTTTTTATATCTCTATATTATATCTCTCTTTATTATTAATAAAATTGTGAAATAAAATAACTCTTGATATAAAAATTATTTTGAATGAAACTATCTATTAGAATAAAACTTTATCTATCAAAAAGCATAGATAAATTATGTTTGTATTTTAACATATTTATCTATGCTTTTCAAGTACTTTTTACATTTTATTTGGCATTTCAATTCCTAATAAGCCTGCTCCTGTTTTAAGAATTTTTCCCACACTATAAGTTAGATAAACTCTAGCATTTTGCACTTCCTTGTCTTCTGTAATAATCTTATTTTCATTATAAAAGCTACTAAATGCTTTTGCTACATCGATTAAATATCTTGCCAAAATGGATGGCTCATCTTTGATGGTTACTTGTGTTAAAACCTCTTCAAATGAATAAATTAGTTTAATGATGTTTTGTGAATGCTCATCTAATAATTTTTCTTCCTTTATTTGTTGTATATCCGGTAAGTCTCCTGCTTTTTCCAAGACACTTTTGGTTCGTACATAAGTATATTGAATATAAGGCCCTGTTTCACCTTGGAAATTTAGAATTTGGTTCCAGTCAAAGATTTCATCTTTAATTCTGCTATTGGCTAGGTCATTAAAAATAACTGCTCCAATTCCTACTTTTTTAGCTACTTCTTTTTTATTTTCTAAATCAGGATTTTTTTCTTCTATGATTTTTTCTGCTCTTTGGATTGCTTCTTGTAATAATTCTTCTAATTTGATAATATTTCCTTCTCTTGTTGACATTTTTCCAGTTGGTAATAATACCATTCCAAATGGAATATGTGTTAATCCATTTGTGTATTTTTCTTCTATTCCTAATAATTTTGCTACTTCAAATACTTGTTTAAAGTGTAATACTTGTTCATAAGATGTCAAATATAATGCTTTGTCAAAATCATAAGTTCTTGCTCGATAAAGAACAGCTGCCAAATCTCTTGTTGCATAGGTAGTAGAACCATTTGTTTTTTCGATGATACATGGGGTATTAATACCTTGTTCTTCTAAATCAATAATTCTTGCCCCTTGCGATTCTATTACTTTTCCTGTTTTTTCTAGTATCTCTATTACTTCTGCCATTTTGTCAGAATAAAAAGCTTCTCCATTCCAAGAGTCAAATTTGCTTCCTAATAAATCATATACTTTTTGGAATTCTTTTAAACTTAATGTTTTAAATTTCTTCCATATTTCAGTACAATATTCATCCCCATCTTCTAATTTTTTAAAGTTATCTCTACATCTTTCTAGTATTTCTTCGTCTTCTTTACATGCTTGGTTGATACGAATATAGATTTTGGTTAGTTCATTGATTGGTTCTTCTTCAATATTGTATTCTTCTCCCCAAAGTTTATAACCTTCAATTAATTTTCCAAATTGTGTACCATAATCTCCTAAATGGTTAACACCGATTGTATGATAGCCTAAGAATTTATAAATATTGTATAAAGCTCCTCCTATTACAGTAGAACGTAGATGCCCAATATGGAAAGGTTTGGCTATGTTAGGACTTGAATAATCGATTACAACATTTTTTCCTTCCCCTTGTTTTGATTTTCCATATTCTTCGTTTTGAGCTATTTCTGTTAGCACTTCTTTAGTTAGTAATGTTTTGTTTAAATAAAAGTTTAAATAGCCTCCTAATACTTCTACTTTTTCTATTTTATTGGTGTCTATTTCTATTTTTTCTTTTATTTCCATTGCTATTTGTGGTGGTGCTTTTCTTAACTCTTTCGCAAGACGAAAACACGGAAAAGCATAATCTCCATTTTTTGCGTCTTTTGGTGTTTCGATATAAGTTTCTAATTCTTTTTCATCTAGATTTATTGCTTGTGCTATTTGTTTTGCAATTTCTTGTTTGAAATTTATCATCTTTCTCTCCTTTTGATATTTTATTGGTTTAACATTTGCCTTGCAAATTCTGTTAATTCTTGTAAATGATTTTCTATTACCTCTTGTAGTATTTCTTCATCTACTTCTCGATAAGCATGTACAGCAATATTTCTAAAACCTATCATGCCTTTCATATTTTTTAATGTTTCTTCATTTATCATTTGATTTTGGTATAGAATTTCAAATGCTTCACTATTGGAATGTGGCATTCCAAGTGCTTTTGTTGAAACAACATAAGTAGCTATATCCATTACTGCCTGACAAGCTCTTTGTAAATTTAAAACAATAGCATCATTTCTTCTATAATCGTCTAAATTTGCTGGTTTTCCTTCATATTCTTCGTTTATTCTATTGATGCATTTTTCTATTGTTTCATATTTGTTTAGTATTACTAATTTATTTTCCATATATTTTTCCTCCGTTTTTTATTCTTTCTATAATAGCTTGTCTACTTTCATTTAAATCAAAATATTCTTGACACATATCTAATTTATATAATTCAAACTTTAGTTGATTTTGACAATACAAAATTTTACCATTCATCAATATTTCATATCTAAAATCGTCGTTTATGGTGTCTAAATTGATTAAGTCTACCTCTTTTTTTATTGTTTCTTCTAATTCTAATCTGATATTAAATATTTCTTTTTTGCTTATTTCTTTTACACTTTTTATAGCAATATCAATGTCACTTTCAGTATTTTGTGTTCCTCTTGCATAACTGCCGAATAATAGGATAGCTTCACAATCTATTTTTTCTAAAATTGTCTCTTTTATTATTTTTAGTTTTTCTTCCATAAAACTTCCTCCATTCGCATGATTGCTATTTGCCTTCTATTATATTATTTTGAAGTGAAAAAGTCAACAAAAAGTACGGATTAAGATAGTTTTAAATCCGTACTTTTTGTTGACTTTTTCATAGTTATTTATTTCCTATACAAAATTTATTATATTTTTTATAAAGTGTCATTTAAATTTATGTTTTTATTTTAAAATTATAAATAACAACTACTTTTTTTCTATATAATTCCAAGAATCTTGGCACATATCCTCCAAAGTTTTTGTTGTCTCCCAACCTAATTCTTCTTTTGCTTTTTTAGGATCTGCATAACAAGTTGCAATATCTCCTGCTCTTCTTGGTGCAATTTTATAAGCTACTTTTTTTCCTGTTGCTTTTTCAAATGCTTTTACCATATCTAACACACTGTATCCAGTTCCTGTTCCTAGGTTATAAATGTATAGCCCTTTTCCTTCTTTATCAATTTTATCTAATGCTTTTAAGTGTCCTTTTGCCAAGTCCACTACATGGATATAATCTCTTACTCCTGTTCCATCTGGTGTGTCATAATCATTTCCAAAAACAGATAATTCTTTTAATTTTCCATTTGCTACGCGAACAATATAAGGCATTAAATTGTTTGGAATTCCTTGTGGTTCTTCCCCAATTAGTCCACTTTTATGAGCTCCTACTGGATTGAAATATCTTAAAATACAAATATCCCATTCATTATCTGAAATATAAATATCTTTTAAGATTTGTTCAATAAATAATTTGGTTGTACCATATGGATTGGTTGTTCCTCCTGTTTTGCAATCTTCTGTTAGTGGTATTCTTTCTGGTTCTCCATATACAGTTGCTGATGAACTAAAAATAAATTTTTTACATCCATATTTTCTCATCGTGTCTAATAATACTAAAGCTCCTGCGATGTTATTCGTATAGTATTCGATTGGTTTTTGTACAGACTCTCCTACTGCTTTGTATCCCGCAAAGTTGATTACTGCCTCTATTGGGTTTTCTTCAAATACTTTTTCTAATTTTTCTTTGTCTCTATAATCCATTTCGTAAAATTTAAAATCTTTTCCTGTTATTTTTTTGATTGCTTCTAATACTTTTGGATTACTATTTGAAAAGTTATCTATGATTACAATCTCTTTTCCTTCTTCTAATAATTCGATTGCTGTGTGGCTACCAATGTAACCTGCACCTCCTGGTAATAAAATTGCCATTTTTTCTTCCGCCTTTCCTTTGTTTTTTCTTGTTACTATTTTTTCTTTATTTCTGTACCTTCTTTAGTGTCTTTTATTTCATATCCTTTACTTTGAATTAAGTCTCTTAATTCATCTGATTTTGCCCAATCCTTTTTCTTTCTTGCTTCTTTTCTTTGTTCTACTAATGTTAAAATTTCTTGTGGGATTTCTTGTTCTTTTTTTACGATTGGTTCTTTTATTTTTAGTCCTAAAACCGTATCAAATTTAGCTAGTAAAGTAGCAAATTTAGGAGATTTTTTTTCTTGCTTTACTACTTCCCAAACCACTCCCATAGCAAGAGGCATATTTAGGTCATCATTAATTGCTTGTTGAAATCTTTTTTCCAAATCTTCAATTATCGTATCTTCTACTTCCTCTTTTCCGGTTAGATGTAATTGATAGCCATTTTTTAATCTTTCTAAAGACTTTGAGGTTGCTTCTATTCCTTCCCAAGTAAAGTTTAGCTTATTTCTATAGTGGCAAGTATAGCTAAATAGTCGATATACCAATGGGTCATAGCCTCTTTCTATTAAATCTTTCATTAGGTATACATTTCCTAAACTTTTTGACATTTTTCCGCCATCAATTAGTAAATATTCTCCATGCATCCAATAGTTAGCAGGTATTTTTCCACATTTCCCCTTACTTTGTGCAATTTCGTTTTCATGATGGGTTGGTATTAAGTCAATTCCTCCTGTGTGGATGTCAAATTGTTCTCCTAAATATTTTTGTCCCATAGCTGAACATTCGATGTGCCACCCTGGATAACTTGGTCCCCAAGGGCTATCCCATTTCATTAAATGGTTTTCTGGTGCTTTAATCCATAACGCAAAATCATATGGGTTTCTTTTTTCTGGGTCAATATCTACTCTTGCTCCTGCTTTTTGTTCTTCTAAATTAACATTGGAAAGAATTGGATATTGGTCTAATTTGGCAATGTCAAAATAAATAGTTGTTGACGTTTCATAGGCATATCCATTTTCTATTAATTTTTGAACATATTTTAACATGTCTTGAATGTGGTCAGTTGCTTTACATACTATTTCTGGCGTCTCAATGTTCAATAATGCTAAATCTTGAAAGAATAATTCTGTGTAATGTTTTGCTATTTCCATTGGTGATTTTTTTTCTTCTCTTGCTGATTTTAGCATCTTGTCTTCTCCTTCATCACCATCTGATACTAAATGCCCAACGTCTGTGATATTCATAGCATGTTTTATGGTATAACCATTGTAACGTAACACTCTTCTTAATACATCTTGAAATAAATTGGTCCTCATGTTTCCTATGGTTGCATCTTTGTATACTGTTGGCCCGCAAGAATATATTCTTATTTCTTTTTCATCGATTGGCTTGAATAATTCTTTTGTTTTTGTCAGTGTATTATAAAAATAAATGTCCAATTTTTTTCCTTCTTCCCTTTTTATTTTAAATAGGAGATGTGAAAGCTATTCCACATCTCTTTCTTATCCCTTATGGTGTTGTTGTTGTGTTTCCCTCTCCTCCTGGTGTTGGGTCTGGTTCTTTATCTGGTTTCTCGTCTGGTTTTGGATCTGTATCTGGCTTTGAATCTGGTTTTGTAGTTGTATTTCCTGTCGAATTTGTTGTATTGTTCGTTTTGTTTTCATTCGTATTTGGCTTTGGTTTTTCTACTTCTTTTGGTTTTGTGTGTATCGTACAGGTTCCGTCTATTCTTCCTTTTGAAGAAGTGCTTGAAGCGCCGTTGATTGGCTTCCATAGTTGTAGTTTTTCTTTTGGTACCACTCCTCCAAAACCTTTTGTTTCTGTTGGTACATATTGTGCACAAAATTCAGTTGCTAACATTTTTGATTCTGAACAGATTAATTGTGAACCATGTCCTTCACATTTTTCTGGTAGATTGTCAGATGTGAATATCTCTTTATAGGTATCACTGCAACCAGTTGTTGCTAAGCATCCTGTTGCTCTACATATCGTTTGTTCTACAATTCCACTTGGACGTGTAAAGGTTGCTCCTTCTAGTCCTTTATGAATAGCCGTCATAACTTCATCCCAAATCATTCCTGCTGGGTTAGTTCCACTCCAAACAACTTCTTCTGGGTTGTCATATCCAAACCAACATGCTGCTGCATAATATGGGGTAAACCCACAAAGCCATCTATCTTTACTGTCATCTGTTGTTCCTGTTTTTGCCGCTACATCCATTCCTGATATAGCACAATAAGTGGCTGTTCCTTTTTTTACTGGTTCTTGTAAAATAGATTTTACAAGATAAGCATTTTGTTCTGATATAACTCTTCTTTTTTCTTGTTTTGGTTCTAATACTGTATTTCCATTGCTATCAACTACTTTTGTATAGAAGGTTGGCTCAATGTATTCTCCATTATTGGCAATTGCACTATAGGCTGCTGCCATTTCTAATGGACTAATTCCGTCTGTTATTCCTCCTATGGCAAGTGGTAAACTCTCGTCATCTTTTTTAGGGTCTTCTCCATTTTTATATAAAGTAGTTATTCCAAAGTTTCTCATATAATCTATGGATTTTCCTGGTGTCAGTTCTTTCATAATTTTAACTTCTGGTACGTTTTGTGAATAAGCAATGATATCTCTAATGTTAATTAATCCTCTATATTTATTTCCATCATTTTTTGGTGTATAACCATTGAAGTCTGTTTGTACATCATCATATACGGTTCCTGTTGTAATTACTTTTTCTTGTAGTGCTGGTGCGATATCTGCAATTGGTTTAATGGAAGAACCTGGTTGTCTTAAACTTTGTGTTCCTCTGTTTAAGTTAGCTCCCGTTTTTGCTCCTAAACCTCCTGAAACGCCTAAAACATTTCCTGTTTTGTGATCTATAATAACCATAGCTGCTTGTGTATGTTCATTTTTCATAGATCCATCTTTATTTTTTGCTCTTCCCGCTTTAATATATTTATCTTTTAATGTTTCTTCTTCTACTTTAGCTTGAATATTCGCATCTACCGTTGAGTAAATAGTTAATCCACTACTATAAATATAATTTTGTGCTAATTCCCTTGAAATTTGTTTTTCTTCCATTACTTGTTCAATTACTTGCTCAATAACGGCATCTGTATGATATGAATAGCCAGAAGATGTTGCTGTTTCTCCTTTTTGGAATGGTAATCCTTCGTCTACTTTTGCTATTGCAGAATCATAGTCTTCTTGATTTTGAATATAACCGTAGTTCTTTCATTTTAGCTAAAACTACTTTTGTTTTCTTTTTTATTTTTTCAGTATTATCTTTTGTTTTATCAAATGGGTCATAAGAATTTGGTGAGCTGTTTATTCCCGCCATATAAGCGCATTCTGCTAAGTCTAAATCCTTGGCACTTTTATTAAAGTAGTATTCTGCTCCTAATTCTACCCCATGTAAATTACTTGATCCTACAAATAAAATGTTTAAGTATAACTCTAGTATTTGGTCTTTAGAAATCATTCTTTCTACTTGGTAAGCTTTTGCCCATTCTTTTACTTTTCTAAAAATTCCTTCTATTCCTGATGTTTCATCATCTTTGGTAATGTTTTTTACCAATTGTTGGGTTATGGTACTTCCTCCATAAGAACCTTTTCCAAATACTTTATTAATAATAGCTCCACCTGTTCTTTTGATGTCTACACCACTGTGTTTATAAAATCTTTCATCTTCTATTGCAACATATGCTTTTGGTAGATATTCTGCCATATCTTCTAATGTTACAATTTTTCTTTTTTCATCTCCACTTAGGTTGGCTACTACCCCTCCATTGCTGTCTACTACAACAGAGTTTGCTGCTCCTATTTTTAATTCCTCTTTGGTGATTTCAAAGTCATCACCAAATAAGCCAAAGAACATTCCCGCAATTACTCCTGCTCCTACTACACATAATAGTAGAATTAAAACAATCATAATTTTCATTGCCATCATAAGTTTTGGATGTCGATTTGAAAATTTATTTTTCTTTCCTTTTTTACTTTTTTTAGCTTCTGGTCTCCTAGTATTAGTTTGAGTAGCGTTTGGTCTAGTTGTTTTTCTGTTATTCGTTCTATTCCTACTTGTTGTTGGTTTTCTTTTCTTTGTATTTTGTACTCTATGTGGTCTTGCTTTTCCATTATTATCACTTGGCATTTTATTTACCCCCTTGCCAATTTTAAAATTCGACATCTACATTATAGTATACTTTTTCAAAAAAGGAAAGTTTTTTTAGAAATTTTTAAGAATTTGAGACAATAGAGGCAAAGATGAGACAGTGGGGACAGGTCTTAAATGTCTCATCTTTGCCTCCACTGTCTCGCTTTTAGATATTAGTATTCTTTCCTTTTAATTTTGTTACTTTTACGTTATCTTTTTTTAATTGTTTTATAATTTCTTGATAAGGTTGTTTTTTATTTATTTGTCCTTCATATATTTCATATTTTTTATATTTTGTTTCTTTATCATAGTCAAATCCATCTGTGTTTTTAAATGTAATTTCATAATCATTAATATTGATTCCGTTAAATCTTTTCTTTCCAATTTTTACATTTCCTCTAAGGTTTATAATGATTGCATTTTCATAAATATTATATTGATTGATTAATTCTGTTGGAAAGTCTACATTTAAAATAAGTTCTGCTTTAGAAAGCCCTTTTTTCTTGTTGTTGCCAATGGTTATTATAATTCCTTCTTGCTCTAAGATTTGTTTTTCTATTTGTCTAAATTTTTCTCTATGATTGGTTATGATACTGACCCTTTTGTATTGTTTTGCTAGTATTTTTAGATTGGCAAGCATATTTTCAGATAATTCATTTATCAAGATAGTTACTCTTGTTTCTTCTTTTTTCTTATTTCTTTTTTCTAATAAATACTCCAATGCTTGACAACTTAATGCTTCAAATAGCCATCTTCCTTGTATCATGTCAAATTCATAGCTTTGTAATAGATTGGTATATTCTTCTTGTTTTTGTATGGCTTGGCTAATTATAATTTTTTTGCTATTTGCTTTGTCTAATATCTTTTTGGTTTTTATTGCTAGCTTTTCTGCTTTTTTGCTTTCTATTTTTTCTTCTTTGCTGATTGGTAATATTAGTTTATCCCCTTCTAATTGTATGATATTAAATAGTTTTGCTAATGCCTTAGGCTTGTCAGCTTCTTGAATATAATACAAAAAATCACCTTCATTTCTTTTTATTTTAAGTATATGATGGTGATTTTCTTTTTATGATTTTTACTATTGATGATTTAAATTTGACTAGGTATATTTTTAATTTTACCTTTATAAATAAAGGATTGGACGAAAAGCAAAGTCGTCACGACGGTATGACGTATCGAGTTCGCCGCGGTCGCTCGTATATTCGCCACGGTCGTAACTGCCTGCTCTGTACACACACGGACGGTCATTAGGAGTATAACTAGAGACGTAACTGCTAGTCTCTGTTGTCCATTCTCCACAATTTCCTGCCATGTCATAGATATTACATCTTACATCTTTATTACTTCCATCTGTTGCTTTTCCTGTTTTTGCTAGTGAACTTTGTAATCGAATTTGTCTCGAGTAATCTACGTCTCCAGAAAATTCTTGTATAAACACAATAGCTGTATCCCATGCATAACTATTGATTAAATCACTTGTAAATTTTTTATTAACATACATTCCTCTTGATACAGCTGATGCCTTAATTTGGGTAATATTATTATAAACAAATTTGTCTTCTTTACATACCATTAGATTGCTCTGGTTGGATGATTCTGTTCTATTATCTGTAGCCGCCGAATCCCCCGCTTCATATCTTCCCATATAGTAGCCATGATTTGTATTTACACTTGTTTTAAATGTCTCAATATTAAAGGCTGTTGCATTCCCTCTTGTTGATGTAGCTAATTCTTGATAATATTTATTTATTGTATTAGTTCCTTGCTTTGTGTATTTTCCATCACTTTCAAATGTATATCGACTTAATTCAATAGTTTTACTACCATTTTCATATTTTACTTTCCCTACTGGTATCCATACAAACTGACTCCCCTTTGTAGTAGCATTTCCCGCACTTACATCTTCAATTACAATTCCTTGTGTTACATCTGTTCCAGAATCTTCTGCTATTTTAAATCCTTCTGGAATGACTACTTCATTTTCATATTTATCGGTAATCGTTGTTGGATTTGTATTATCTAATACTTCACCATTTGTTTTTGCGTCCTCTACTGTTGAAGGCTTACTTGGCGTTGGTGGAGTTGGTGTATCTCCTCCTTCTGTTGTGTTTCCATCACCTACTGAAACTTTCCCAATATAGTCATCTAATTTTCCTGTAATTTCATAACCTGCATCGGTTCTAATGGCTCCTGTTTCTTTATTTACTTGGTCTGCGTTGCTAATTACTTTATTGTTTATAATTTCTTGAATAACATCATCTATTCCAGGATTTCTATGCTTCTGTTCTGCTTTTACTATGGCTAACTCTACTTGTTCCTCTAAGGCTGCTAATTCCGCTAATTCTTTTGCTGTTCTTGCTTCTTTTATTAATCCCTTTTCTCCTGTTAGACCTGCTAAGGTTACTCCTGCTAAGATTAGTAAAACTATTATTGTGATTACTAAGGCGATTAAGGTAATACCTTTACTTTTTTCTTTTTTTACAATCCAATTCATCTCATTTTCTCCTCTTTCTTTAGTATTTCTTACATATTACATATTATACCTTTTTCGTTTCTGTTTTCATTTTATATGTTTACAGATAGTATGTCAATACATATTTCTATGTTTATGCCCACTATGTGTTACAATTCACTGGGAAAATATTATCATATCAATAGTTTGAAGGAATAAAATT
>CANEEJ010000048.1 GCA_947426525.1 uncultured Clostridium sp.
ATCTTAGAGAGCAATGTATAAGAAAAAATGTAGATTTTGAATTTAGACAATGTGGCACTTATACAATAAAAGATGGAAAACAATATAAAATACACACAAAAGATTTGTGTAAACAAGCAAGATTAGCAAATATTGATTATAAAAGTAATCACTAAGAAAATTTGAATAAATTTATAGAATGTTATAAATAAGACAGATTTACGAGTTTGTAATTTGTAGGGAGGTAATTAAATATGAATAAGAAAAAAATTATAGGAATTTGTGTTGTTATATTTGTGATTGTTGTTATTGCTATATGTATTGCAATAGTTCAATTTTCAAAGCATGATTTAGAAACAGCTCAAAAAGAATATGAACAAACAGTAAAAAAATATGGAGTAGTAGAAAAAGAAACAGTAAGTACGATGATTGCTAAATTTAATACAGAAATAATGGATGGCGGAATAAATACTCCTGCTTACGATGATTATTTAACGATAGAAGATGGTTCATATTGGTTTGGTATAACTGAAAATATTTCTTATTTGTTACAGCCAGTTGAATTTACAAGTGATAAGGATAAAGATATTCTTGCTATGAGTGCACTTTATTTTCATAAAGAAAATTATAATGAAGAGGAAGCTGTTAAATATGTAAGATGTTTAATAAAATCTAATAATTATGATTTAACAGATAAAGAGATTGATGATTTAATTAAAGAAGCAAAAGAAAAATCATCTAAAAAAGAAACATCAAATAATGGTAAAGGCATTTCTATTGGATTTTTAGAATATGAAAATAGTTATATATACCAGGTAATTAGATTATATAAGTAATATAAACTATAGTGTTAATGAACTAACAATGAATGAACAATTTAATAACATTTTATTTTTGCAAAACACTACACAAATTTAAAATAATATGATACAATACTTTAGGATTAAAAAATAGAAGTGAAAACCTTAAAAAAGGCTTAAATAATGGAAAATTAAAGGAGGAATTAACCATGTCAGGACATAGTAAATGGCACAACATACAAGCAAAGAAAGGAAAAGCAGATGCAGCAAGAGGAAAAATCTTCACAAAATTAGGAAGAGAACTATTAATAGCAGTAAAAGAAGGAGGACCAGACCCAGCAGGAAACTCAAAACTAAAAAATGTAATTGCAAAGTGTAAAGCAGCTAACATGCCAAATGATACCATTAATAATGCTATCAAAAAAGCATCTAGCAGTAACGAAAACTATGAAGAAATCATATACGAAGGCTATGGACCAAATGGAGTAGCTGTTATCGTAGAGGCGGCAACAGATAATAAAAACAGAACAGCAGCAGACGTAAGACATGCTTTTGACAAATCAGGAGGAAATCTAGGAACAAGCGGATGTGTATCTTATATGTTTAATAAAAAAGGAATTATCGTAATTGAAAAAGCTACAGCCAAAATGGAAGAAGAAGACTTAATGATGGTTGCAATTGAAGCGGGGGCAGAGGACTTCCAAAGTTTAGAAGAAATCTATGAGATTGTAACAGACCCATCTGATTTCACAGTTGTCCGTGAAAAATTAGAAGAAGCAGGGTTAGAATTCTTAGAAGCAGAAGTACAAATGATTCCAACTACTACAGTAGCCTTGGACGAAAAAGGCGTAGAAAAAATGGAAAGACTAATTGAAAGATTAGAAGACTTAGACGATGTGGCAAACATTTATCATAACTGGGAAGAATAAAAAATATTAGTTCAGGTAATCTTATTGGATAGAGTAAATCTAAAAAAGAGGAGAATTTAAAATGGGACCAAAGAAAAAAAGTAAGATAATTTTAATTGTAATTATTTTGTTAGTCATACTAACTGCAATCCTAGGAATTACTTATATAGCCCTTGCTACAGATGCATTTAAGAGCAATAAAGAATTGTTTTTTAAGTATGTAGCGCAAATGGGAGATGAAAAGGAGGGCTTTATAGAGCCCCAACTAAAACAATATTTTGAAAAACAAAAAAGTACACCCTATAGCAACGAAGGGAAATTTACTCTAAACAAGGAAAAACAAAAGGAAGCAAGTAACGATTTCGACATTGTTTTTGTAGGAAAAACAGACAAAACCAAAGAAGCCACTGAACAAGAAATCAGTATTAATTATTCAAATGAGGTGACTTTTCCAATAAATTACCGAAAAGTAGGGAATACAATTGGATTACAAACAAAATATGTATCCAATAAATATATTGCGGTCGAGACAGACAAATTAGAAGACACTGCCTATAAGGAATTAGAAGGAATAGAAGGCTTACAAAATAATACGCAAAAATTAGAAGAATTAACACAATTACCATTTAGTAAAGAAGAAGGAAAACAGATACAAGAAAATATCCAAAAAATACTGAATGAAAAGCTACAAGACGACCAGTTTGCTAAAATAGAAGAAGGAAATAGCAAAGGATATAAAATTAGTATAGAAGGAAAGCAAATAAAAGAAATCATAATTCAAATATTAGAAACATTAAAAAATGATGAACCAACATTAGAGAAATTAAATGAATATGTGAAAAAACAAAAAAATTCTGCTAAAATTACAGCTAGCGTAATTGATAATTATATAAAAGAGCTAGAAGAAAATTCTACAATAGAAGAAGAAACTTGTGAAATTAGTGTCTTCCAAGAAAAAGGAAAAACGAATCAATTAGTAATTAAGCAAGCGGACGGAGTAGAAATAAAAATAGAAAAGCAAAAGACAGAAGAATCTGTTCAATATACTATTTCGATTTTAGTAGAAGAATCTCAGCTAATTCTTCGAGCTAATTATAAAGGATTAGATCAATTGCAAAATGTAACAGAAAATTATGAAGTAGAATTGCAAATACAACCTTCTGCAGAGATGCAAGTATTAGAAAAGGCAACACAAAATAAAAGTAAGAACAGAATACAAGATGAAAAAGAAAAAGTAATGCTATTGATTGCAAGTGCAATAGCAGATAGTAGACTAAATGGCAACTCTACCTTAACAATAGAAGATATAGAAAAAGAAATAGATAATGATTCTTCAAATTTTTATAAAAATATGGAAATTAAAGCAGAAAGTGGAGAAAAAATCATAATAGCTTTTACAGATACAAAAGACGAATTTGAGATTGATGCAAGTGGAAATATAACAAAAGAACCAGAACAAATTGCAAGTGATAATGAGACAAATAATAGTAGTAATCAAAGTAGCAAGATTACCTATAAATATCAATACAATAATCAACTAAACTTCGAAAACACAGTTGATATAGAAGAATTCTCAGATAACAATGCGATGATATTAAACAATTATGAAGAAGAGCAAGTAAGTAATTTTTTAGCACAAGTAGCAGATAGAGTTAAACAAGTAAACCAAAAACAAATGGAAGAACTAGGTTTGCAAGAAAATGAAAACCCACTTATACAATTAGTAGAATCATTATTTGAAATAGCACAATATACACAATCCATAAATGCAATACAAGGTACAGAAACTAGAAGCGAACTTCAAGAAGCAGAAATAAATGCATTTAATGCCAAATTTGAAGCTTATGAAAGTACTAACTTAAAAGGCGTTACCGTAAAAGGATTATTAACAACGATTGGAAGAAACAATGAAACGCAAAAAGACGAACCAGATAGACAAATAAAAGAAATCCACTTTGATGGTGAAGAATATGAAGTAACAGAGCAAAACATATTATTATTAAAAAGCACAGTAGAAACAGAAACAGCCTATCGAGTAGAATTCGAAAGAGACGAACAAACCGGAATTATTTATAGAGTGGTTATTAACAAAAAATAAAAATAAGTTCTATTTAAAAACAAAAAACATATACTAAATATAGTATATGTTTTTTTGCTGTATAGAAAAAATGAAACAATGAGGGACGGGGCTTTTTGGCAACTTTTATATTATGAAAAACCATGGAGGTTAGATGTGAGAGAGATAGAAGAAATATTAAGATATTTTCCGAATTCTATTTATTCATTGTTAAGAAATACATTGATGCAAGATAAAAATCTGCAAAAGGATTTACAAGAAATAAGGATTAGAGTAGAAAGAGCCATTTTATTAAAAACAAGACAAGCTGATATCATAATCGATTATCAAATCAGCAATACAGAAATATTACAAATTTTAGAAAAATTATGTGAAAATTCTATTTATGCATATAAAAATCAAATATGTAATGGATTTTTAACAGTTAGAGGAGGACACCGAATTGGAATTGCAGGGACAGCGGTGGAAGAAAATGGAAGAGTTATCAATGTAAAATACATAACCAGCCTAAATTTTAGAATAGCGAGAGAAGTTATTAATTGCAGTAATCATCTTTTAAAACAAATCATAGATATGGAAAATAATACTATCTATAATACACTAATTGTTTCGCCACCAGGGAAAGGAAAAACTACCATGTTAAGAGATATCATTCGAAATATTAGTAATGGTATCACTAATATTCATTTCAAAGGTATGACATGTGGCGTGGTAGACGAAAGAGGAGAAATTGCAGCTATGTATAAAGGTATGCCACAAAATGATATTGGAATCCGAACAGATGTAATAGAAAATATTAGTAAAGCAGAAGGAATGAAAATGTTAATTCGTTCTATGGCTCCAGAAGTAATTGCGTGTGATGAAATTGGTTCGAAAGAAGATGTCGAAGCGATTCGGCGAAGCAATACTATCAGGTGTTAAAGGAATATTTACCATGCATGGAAGAACAATGGAAGATATTAAAAATAATTCACAAGTTAATCCATTAATTGAGACGAAACAGATTGAAAAAGTGATTTTTTTATAAAAAGTTCTAAAAAAATTTTTACTGCATACAATATAGTAATTTGAAAAAAAGAAAAGAGGACAACCCAATGCAAATGATAAAGTATTTCATGCTATTTATTATCTTAGTAGCATGCAGTTTAATAGGAAGATATGTATCTAAGAAGTATGTCATAAGAGTCAATGAATTAGAAGAGATGAAAAATGCCTTAAATATGTTCCGCGCTAAAATTAAATTTACCTATGAACCATTACCAGAAATATTTGAAGAAATTGCTCAAAATACAAGCAGAAGTATAGGACAAGTATTTATGCTAGCAAAGCAGAAAATGGAAACCAGTACAGCCAATATCGCATGGGAACAAGCAATAGAAGAAAGTGAAAATAGTTTAACAAAAGAAGATAAATATGTATTAAAAACGTTATCAAAACTATTAGGACAAACAGATGTAGAAGGACAAACCAGTCAAATTGAAATTACACAAAAATTTTTAGAAGCACAATTAAAAGAAGCCCAACAACAAAGAGAAAAAAATGAAAAATTATATAGCAAACTGGGAACAACAATTGGACTAGCAATTGTCATTATATTATGCTAATGGAATTATTTTGTATTAAAGGAAGGAAGAAAAATAGGATGGACATTAATTTATTATTTAAAATAGCAGCAATTGGGATTTTAGTTGCTGTATTACATCAAGTTCTAGTAAGAGCAGGCAGAGAAGACCAAGCTATGATGACAACACTAGCAGGGCTAGTAATTGTTTTAACAATGGTGATAAAAGAAATAAGTGGTTTATTTAGTACAGTTAGAACAATATTTAATCTATGAGTGGTCAAACTGGGACAGGCACAATTTGACCATAATTTGACTACTATTCCACTTTAATTAAAAACTAACTTAAGGGGAGGTCAAAGATAATGGAAATTATTAAGATAATAGGAATTGCGTTAATTGCACTGATTATAATTATCTTATTAAAACAATATCGACCAGAGTTTGCGATTTATATTAGTTTGCTGACAGGTGTGTTGATTTTATTATTAGTAATGGATAAGCTACAAGGAATTGTTATGCTATTGCAATCTTTAGCCAATAAAGCATCCATAAATAGTACCTTTCTAGCATTATTAATTAAAATAACAGGAATTGCTTTTTTATCAGAATTTGCAGTTAGTATCTGCAAAGATTCGGGTGAAGCTGCTATTGCTAGTAAAATTGAGATAGGTAGTAAAATTATTATCATATCTATGTCAATTCCAATTATATCAGGCTTATTAGAGTTAATACTAAAAATTTTACCTTGAGAGAACAAAAAATAAACCTGTCCCAAAACACGACAAGATGTCTACTTCTGTGCCTGTCCCAGAACTAGCCAAAACATAAAAAGGAGTACAAATGAAAAGAAATTTAATAATAATGATAAGATTAATTATAATTGTAGTATGTTTTATAATAGCTCCTATTTCTAGTTTTAGTGTTTACGGGAATAATGAGGAGATGATTAAAGAGCAAAAGGAAGAGTTTGGAATACAAGATTTTTTAAAAAATTCCAAGCAATATGCAGGTGAATTTTTTGAAGATATGGACATAGGAGAGATGTTAAATGGTGCTATTAAAGGAGAAGTGGATAATGTAACGATTGGAAAGAGAGTTCTAAATTTATTAGGTTCAGAAGTCGCAAGTAGTATAAAGGCAATTGGGAGTATTTTAGTTATTATTGTGATTCATAGTATTTTAAAATCAATTAGTGAAAGCTTAGAAAATGAAGGGATTTCTAAATTGATTTATTATGCACAGTACATATTGATTATTACGATTATCTTAACCAACTTTTCAGATATTGTAAAAATGGTACAAGATACAACTACAAATTTGGTGGCTTTTATGAATATGCTAGTACCGCTTTTAATTACCTTGATGATGGCGACGGGAAGTATTACAACAAGTGGCGTAATAGAGCCAATTATATTATTTATGATAAATTTTATAGGAAATATGATACAAAACGTCATTCTTCCATTTGTTATGATTTTTACAGCAATGGTAATTTTATCAAAACTTTCGGATCAAATAAAAATAGAGAAACTAGCCAAATTTTTTAAATCTGGAATTGTATGGTTTTTGGGAGTGGTTTTGACAATATTTGTTGGTGTTGTTTCACTGGAAGGAACTATGGCAAGTAGTGTAGATGGGATTACAGCTAAAACAACAAAAGCAGTGGTAAGTTCAGCTATTCCAGTAGTAGGAAAGATACTAGGAGATGCTGTGGACACAGTATTAGGATGTGGCGTTATTCTAAAAAATGCAGTAGGGTTAGTAGGAGTTATCATTCTTGTAGGAATTTGTATCCTTCCCATTATTAAACTGGCAACCCTAACATTTGCTTATAAACTGTTAGCAGGAGTAATGCAACCGCTAGCAGATGAAAAGATAACAAACCTACTAGAACAAATAGGTGATATTTTTAAAATTTTTCTAGCAATCTTAACTAGTATTTCTTTTATGATTATTATCGGAACAACACTAGTTTTAAAAATATCAAATAGTGGAATGATGTACAGATAAGGGGATATAGCAATGATAGAATTTATGAGTTCATGGGTAAAAGGATTGGGACTAGCAATTGTAATTGTATCAATTTTAGAAATGTTATTACCCAACAATAAAACTAAAAAATATATTAGAATGGTTATGGGAATCTATATTTTGTTTACTATTATTTCTCCATTTATAACACATCAAGAAGTTTTTCAAGGAGATATTTTTCAGTTAGAAGATTACATGACAGCAGAAACGAGTACTACCGTAAATCAAAGTTCAATGGATGAAAGAATACAAGAATTATACACACAAGAATTAGAAAAAGATATCAGTAAGAAGTTAAAAGAAAAAGGATATAAAGTGATAGATTGTAAGGTAAAAGCACAAATAACAGATAAAGAAGAGGAAACCAAAATAACTAAAATTAGAATAAAAGTACAAAAACAAACAGAAAGTGAAACGATTGAAAAAGAAACACAAGAAGACCAGGAGATAGAAAATAAAATTGTAACACGGTATACAAAAAATAAAGCCAGTCGATACCACAATTAAGCAAGAAGAAAACAAAACAGATGAAAAAAGCTTGGAAGAAAGTACAAAAGTAAAAAAAGCAGACATTCAAAACATCAAGAAATTTTTAATAGAAGAATATGGGGTGAATGAAAAATGTTTAGAGATAAATTAAAACAATTAACAAAAGACAATTTGGAAGAAAGTGGAGGAACCAACAAGAAAAAAATTGAAAATCTGGTCTTTTTTGTAGTCCTGCTAATTGTAACCATTGTTATAATTAATTTGATTTGGAATGGTAAGAAACAAACGACCAAACCAGAAAGCAATACTACTTCAAAGCAATTAGCCAATACGAATCAAAATAACGGAAAAACAGGAAATCAAATGGAAACAGCCGATCATTTAGCAGAACAACTAGAAGGCATATTATCCAAAATACAAGGAGTAGGAGAAGTAAAGGTATTTGTGAATTATTCGGAATCAAGTGAGGTGATTGCCATGTATAACGAAACAACAAAAACTAGCAACACAGAAGAAAATGATACATCAGGAGGAATTCGAAAAATACAAGAAACAGACTCACAAAAAGATATCATCTATCAAGAAGAAAACGGAGAAAAAATGCCAATTACACAAAAAGTCGTTCAACCCAAAGTAGAAGGAGCCATAATCACAGCCAAAGGAGCTAATAATGCAGAAATCAAAACCAATATCATCCAAGCGGTAGAAGCAGTAACAGGACTTGCTACTCACAAAATACAAGTGTTTGAAATGCGATGATGTTTTTTGGGACTTAGGTCAAAAAACATCGCGAATTTTTAAACAGAAAAAGATAGTGAAAAATAAAAAGATAAACAATGTTTTTTTTCCAAAGTAGCAAAAAAAATCAAAGGGGGGATAGAAAAATTAAAAAAGTTAAGAAAAATCAAATTATTGTTTATGCAATTGTACTAATGTTAATGGCAGCAGGGTATTTAAATTATACAGCTAATACAGAGAAACAAACATCGGTAGAAACGGCTATGCAAATGGAAGCAGGAGATGATATGCAGTTGGCAGATATAGGAGATGCAACTTTAGTAAATAGCAATGATGTAGTTTCAGAAAACACAAATGCAAATGAAAGTGAAAAGGTAGAGGAAACCAATGCTACCATGAATGAAACAAAGAATGAGACTACTGCTAATAAACAAACCACGATGGAAAACACAACAGAAACAACACCAACGAGCAGCAATAATAGTGATGATTATTTTGTGAAGTCTAAATTAGAAAGAGATACTATGTATTCACAGATGATAGAAAACTATGAAAAAGTGCTAAACAGTAGCAATTCTTTAGAAACTGGAAAACAAACGGCGACACAAGAAATACAAAAAATAAATGAAGTCAAAAATAGTATTATGATTTGTGAAAATTTAATTCGCACAAAAGGGTTTGAAAAAAGTGTTATTTTTGTAAATGGAAATAGTATTAATATTATTATTGGAACAACTGAAATTAAACAAGAAGAAGTGGCTCAAATTCAAAATATTATTTCAAGAGAGATGAAAGCAGAGATTGAAAATATACATATTGCTATTAAATAAGGGCAAAAAAATAAGCCCTTATTTAATTAGGCAATATTCTTAGTCATTTTTCTTATATATTCTCCAATTTCTTCATTGGTCAAATCTAATTCTATGATTAAACTTCTAAGAACATCCCTTCTTGGTAAATCTTCTTCATTATCAATTCTTACATATTGTCTTAGACTAATTCCAAGAAGTTTTGACATCTCCTCTTGTGTATATTTTTTCAATTTCCTTTTTTCTTTAATCATACAATCACCTTAATTTTTAATTAAAATTATTATCCCATAAATTAAAAAAGAATTGTATTGACATTTTGTGACATGTTTACAAAAAGATAGATTTTAAAAATTATAAAAAACTTCCAAAAAGTGTTGTAAAAAATCAATTTATTGATATAATAAGAAAAGAAAACAACATAAGAATAAGGAGGATTTTTTCATGTTAAAAAAAGTAGGAATATTAGCCAATGGAGGAGACGTATCAGGTTTCAATGCTGTCATTAGAGCCATTGTAAAAACAGCAGAAAATCATGGAGTAGAATGTTATGGAATTATAGATGGATATAATGGATTGTTAAAAAAAGATTTTGAATTATTATCCACAGCAGCAGATGGAGAAGCAGCTGGAATATTACCAAAAGGGGGGTCTATAATAGGCTCATCAACCAATGCAAACCTATTTCATTACAAAATGGTAAAAGAAGATGGTAGTGTAGAATATCGAGATATGTCTGACCAAGCCATACAAAATATCAAAGACTTTGGATTTGATTGTATCTTCACTTTAGGAGGAGATGGAACACAAAAATCAGCAAGAGACTTTTCAACCAAGGGAGTTAATGTCATTGGAGTACCAAAAACAATCGATAATGATGTAGCTTGTACAGAAATTACATTTGGATACAACACAGCTGTATCAGTAGCGATGGAAGCTTTAGACAGATTGCACACTACAGGAGCAACTCATCATAGAATTATGGTATTAGAAGTAATGGGAAGATATGCTGGCTGGATTGCTTTAGAAGCAGCAGTAGCAGGAGGAGCAGACGTAGCCTTAATACCAGAAATCCCTTATAACATAAAAAGAGTAGCAGAAAAGATTGAAAATAGGAAAAAAAGAGGAAAGAACTTTAGTGTTGTAGTAGTAGCAGAAGGAGCAGCACCAAAAGATGGAGAAATTACCATCATGGGAAAAAGAGATAATGGAGAAGGTGTAGACAATACAAAATTAGGTGGCGTTGGACAAGTAGTAGCAAAACAACTACAAGAATTAACAGGATTAGAAGCAAGAAATACAACATTAGGATATATGCAAAGAGGAGGAACACCAACAGCATTTGACAGAGTATTATCAACTAAATATGGAACCAAAGCAATGGAATTAGCATTAGAAGGGAAATTTGGAACATTAGCAATTATCAAAAATGGTAAATTAGATGCGGTATCCTTAGAAGAAGTAGTTGGAAAAAATACAAAAATAGGAGCAGTATCAGGAAACACAGAAGAAAGTAATTTAAGAAAAGTAGAAATGGATGACGACTTAATCAAAACAGCAAGAAATATAGGAATTAATTTAGGAGACTAATCATGATTAGGATATAAAAACAAAGGAGGAAAAAATGAATAAAACGAAAAAAATAATTTTAATAATAGTAGCAGTTGTGCTAATTTTAGCAATTATGGCAGGTTTAGTATGGTGGATAGGATTGGGAAATAAAGAAGAAGGAATAAAAGAAGAGAAAACATCTCAAATAGAGAAATTATATGATACATTAGTAGAAAAAGAAGCATATAGTGTTACTACAACATTAGATAATGAAAATACAATTTACTATGCTAAAAAAGACAATAAGGCTTATAATGAAGCAATTCGTAGTGGAAGGAAAACGAAATTTATTGTAAAAGATGGGAATTCTTATTTGGTGGTGGATGACCAGCAAGCTTATTATACCTATCAAAATAATGAAACAGACTTAAATAAAATAGTAGAAAAATTAGAAGAAGTAAAAGAAGAAAACTATACAAAAGGAAAAGAAAAAGTAGAGGGAAAAAAATATGATTATGAGGAATATGAAAATATAAACAACTTTTTAATAAAAGATGTGAACAGTACAGATAAGCAAAAATCAAAAACAAGATTTTATTTTGAGAAAGACAGATTGGTCTATATCAAAACAATGGTAGGAGATTATGAGGAAACGGTAAAAGTAGATATTTCTTATGAAGCTGATGATAAATTATTCGAAATACCATCTGATTATAAACAAGTTTAAAAAATCGGTAACTGAAAGAAATTCAGTTACCGATTTTGCCTTCGAATTATTTAAAAATGAATCCGTACTCCTCGCAATAATTTTTAGCAAGAAGATATTCTCTCTTGCTTTCAAAAAAGAAAACAGTAAGAGTATCCTTTTGTATTCTTGGGTCAATGTCAGATTTTTCTAAAAAATCTTTAACTTTTTCCCAATTTGCGAGTTGTGTGTCATCAGACGAATCGATATTACATACCTCCGCCCGTTCTGTAGTACAGAAATACAGTTCCATCATCATCAATAATTCTCCCTTCAAAAAAATTAGGAATAAATCCTTAAATCCATTATACTATAATTTTACATAAAAATCAAAAAAAGTATTGCAAATTTTAAAAAAATATGCAATAATAATAATACATTCGTAAAAAACAAGAAAAAAGAGGAGTACATTTATACTTGCTTTTAGAGAAAAGAAGTCATAGGCTGAAAGCTTCTTAAGAAAAAGGTAAATGGAAAGTAGCTTTTTTAGTTGAT
>CANEEJ010000049.1 GCA_947426525.1 uncultured Clostridium sp.
AAAATACCTGCATCAAAAGCTCCAGTATTCAAAGCTGGTAAAGCATTAAAAGATTTAGTAAACAAAAAATAAGATATTTGTATCAAACAATATAAATATATGAATTCATAGAAGAAGCTAGAAATAGCTTCTTTTTTTATAAAAAATATATTGCAAAAATTGCCAAAAAGGACCGTCCCTTGTGACAAAATTTAGGATGTCTTTTTTTTCACATTTTTTTCGACAAAACTTTACAGTAAATTCCAAAAATGGTATAATTTGGAATGATGGGGAAAGAGGAAAATAGATGGCAAAAATATATTTAGAAAAAAATGTACTAGAAGCAGCAATTGAGAGATTAGAAATTGTATTTGAAAATTTTGACAATGTTTATTTTAGTGTAAGTGGTGGAAAAGATAGTTCAGTTATGGTACAATTAGCCAATAGAGTAGCCAAAAAGATGGGACGAAAATTTGATGTTCTATTTATTGACCTAGAAGCACAATATCGCTATACAATTGAACATATTGAGGAACTAAAGCAACTATCACAAATTAGAGATTTCTATCATATTGCATTACCAATTGCTTTAAGAAATGCAGTATCTGTATTACAGCCTAAATGGATTTGTTGGGAAGAAGAAAGCAAACACTTATGGGTAAGAAGCATGCCAGAAGATAGTATCAACATTCATAACTGCCCATTTGATTGGTTTAAAAAGGGAGAAGAATTCGAAGAGTTCATTGTCCAATTTGCTAGTTGGTATCAAGAAAAATACCAAGGAACGGTTGGATGTGGAATTGGAATTCGAACAGATGAAAGTTTAAACCGATTTAGAACAATTGCATTTCAAGATAAAAAAGTTACTTTTAATAATCATAATTGGACAACCAAATTAAAAGTAAATGAAAAGCATATTAATGTTTATAACTTTTATCCTATTTATGATTGGGCAACAGAAGACATTTGGGGAGCAGTGAGCCAGTTAGATTTAAAATTTAATTATATTTATGAGCTTATGTATAAAAATGGAGTAAGTATTTATGAACAAAGACTTTGCCAACCATATGGAGACGACCAAAGAAACGGATTAGACCAATTTAAGGCTTTAGAGTATGATACATGGAGCAAAGTATTAAATCGTGTAAACCGGGGTCAACTTTGGAAACATCTATTGCAAAACAACAGCATTGGGAAATATCAAATCTTGCAAGCCAGAATTTATGTCATGGCAAGAATATGCGGTATTTTTATTAGAAAGTATAGGGATTTACAATAGGGATTTAATGTTACACTATTATAAAAAAATAAAAAAATTTATGATTTGGCATAAAAATAAATTAGGAATAGAAATAAAAGACATTCCAGACACAGCAGAATGTAAATTAGAAAACCAAAAGAAAGCTATTTCTTGGCGAAGAATTGCACGAGCCATCGAAAAAAATGATTTCTATTTAAGAAGGTTATCTTTTGGACAAACTAAAAATGATGATAAGGAACTAATGGAATTAATCCATAAATGGGATAACTTATTAAACAAAAAAACCAGAACAGATGATAAAACATTGCAAAAAATAATAGAAGAAAATTGTGGATAAAGGAGTAATAAATATGATAAAAAAAATGACAAATAAAGATGAAAATTTTTATCAATATATGGGAAGGTTCTTTGGATCAAGATTAATCGAAAAACAAACCAATGACAGAATTTACGATGACGATAGTAAAATGTGGTATATTTATTTTGAAGATAAAAGAGTAGTGGCATTTGTATCTGTTAACAATAATATCATTAAAAATATTTATACAACAAAAGAAAAATATTTAGAAGAAATTTTAATAAGAATAAGAAAAGAAAATCAAATTACCTATAGCATTGTAACAAATTATTATAAAAATGTATATGAAAGATGTGGATACCAAGTTAGTAAAAATCAAGATTACAAAAATTTTGTAACAATTTATATGGAAAAACAAGCAGCTATGCTAATCGATTAAAATAGGAAAGGACAAAAAGAGAATGAGTAAAATAGAATTTCCAGTATTAAATGTGAAGATGGTAGATATTGAAAAAGTAATTGCGAATGACTATAACCCTAACAAAGTAGCTCCACCAGAGATGAAACTATTAAAACATTCCATTGAAGAAGATGGGTATACACAGCCAATTGTAACTTATTATGATGAAGAAAATGACCAATATATTGTGGTAGATGGATTTCACCGTTATCGTTGTGCCAAAGAGTATTTTCATTTAAAGCAAATTCCAATTGTCACAATAGATAAAGACTTAGAAAATCGTATGGCAAGTACGATTAGACACAACCGAGCAAGAGGAACACATCAAATTATTGATATGTCACATATTGTTTTAACCTTAACACAAAATGGATGGTCTGAAAAAGATATATCAAAACATTTGGGTATGGAACTAGACGAAATTATTCGATTAAAACAAATTACGGGATTAAAAGAGATGTTTGCGAATCACCAATTCAGTAAATCCTGGGAGGAATTTGAAGAAAATAAAAAGAAAAGAATGTAAAAAACAATGTACACTTAAAAATGTACATTGTTTTTTACTATTTGATAGCTAATTCAATATGAATATCTCTTAATTGCTGTCTTTTTACCATACTAGGAGCCCCCATCATTAAATCTTGAGCCTTACTATTTAAAGGAAAAGCAATAACTTCGCGGATACTATCGGAATCTGTTAAAAGCATTAGCATTCTATCAATACCAGGAGCAATACCACTATGTGGAGGAGCACCATATTGAAAAGCTGTATACAAAGCACCAAATTTAGATTTTACTTCATCTTCAGTATAACCAGCCATATGGAAAGCTTTTAACATAATAGAAATGTCATGATTTCTAACAGCACCAGAAGATAATTCAACCCCATTTACAACCAAGTCGTATTGATAAGCTAGAATTTCTAATGGATTTTGTGTTTCTAAAGCTTCTAAACCACCTTGTGGCATAGAAAATGGATTATGACTAAAAGTTAAATTTCCGTGTTCATCTTCTTCAAACATTGGAAAGTCGACAATCCAAGCAAAAGAGAAAATATCTTTATCAATTAAATTTAGTCTTTTTCCGAGTTCTTCTCGAATTTGACCAGCTAATTCGGTAGCTCTTTTTTCATTATCAGCAATAAAGAAAATAGTATCTTCTTTTTCTAAATCAGCTAATTTTAATAATTCTTGTTTTAAAGCATCTGGAATAAATTTGTCGATAGGACCTTTAAAGCTAAAATCTTCCTGTACTTCTAAATAACCAAGACCAGCCATACCAATGCTTGTGGCAAATTGTAACATTTTTTCATGAAATCCTTTGGAAAGATGACCTTTTACACGAATAGCACGAACGGTTCGGTTGATAAAGGGCTTAAAGCTACATTTACTGAAAAATTCAGATAAATCAATAATAAAAAGAGGATTTCTTAAGTCTGGTTTATCGGTTCCATATTTAAGCATAGCATCCTGATAAGAAATTCGTGGAAAAGGATATTCTGCGATTTTTTTGTCAGAAAACTTTTTAAAAGTGTGATACATAACTGGCTCAATGGCAGAGAAGACATCTTCTTGTGTTGCATATGCCATTTCCATATCTAATTGATAAAATTCACCAGGAGCTCTATCAGCTCTTGCATCTTCATCACGAAAACAAGGTGCAATTTGAAAATATTTATCAATGCCAGAAACCATTAATAATTGCTTGAATTGCTGAGGAGCTTGTGGCAGAGCATAAAATTTGCCAGCATGAAGCCTGCTAGGAACCAAATAATCTCTAGCACCTTCTGGAGAAGAACTAGTTAAAATAGGAGTTTGTACCTCTAAAAATCCTTGTTCTATCATTTCATTTCTTAAAAATTGAAGCACTTTTGCTCTTAATACTAAGTTGTTTTTTAATTTATCGTTTCTTAAATCCAAAAAACGATATTGAAGTCGCAAATCTTCTCTAATTTCCTGATTGGTATTGATATCAAAAGGTAAATTTTTAGTTCTTTTACCCAAAATTTCGATTTTCTCAATTCGAATTTCAACTAAACCAGTTTCTAACTTGGTATTAATGGTTTCTTCATCTCTCTTTTTTACTTCTCCATAAACAGAAACAGAAGATTCTACTGGAATATGAGAAGCAAAATCGACATCGCTTTCTTTGGCTGAGGTAACTACCTGAGTAATACCATACATATCACGGATATCAAGAAAAACAAGTCCTCCAAAATCACGAATGGTTTGAACAAAACCAGCAATCCTAACTTTTTTTCCAACATCTTCTAAACGAATTTCGTTACAAGTATAAGTTCGATACTCTTTCATTTTACATCACAATCCTTTCTTTTTTAGTGAAGCGGGATTGAGGAACGTTCCTTAAAATCCCTGTTTTAGGGATTAGGGGACAGTCCTTTTAATTTGTGTAAGAAGGAAGTTTCTATTTTCCAAAAATCACACAAAAAACGCCCACTGCACTTAAATAATGCAGGGACGAAATAATTCCTTTCCGCGGTACCACCCGGCTTGAAAATTTTAAAAAATTTTCCACTTATTTAAAATACTCCAATGTGTTTCGCTTATTTAGGTTGACCTTTAAGGGCTCTCAGCCGGTGACCCTTATTCTCTTTTTAAGTTACTTCTAAAGGCTTTCATTGTACAGACGTATTATGTTTTATTTTTAATGTTTTCTATTATATACTAGTATATGTTGAATTGTCAAGTGTTATTCGAAAAAATTAATAAAGAATATTGTTTCATAAAAATGTTACAATATTCTTTATTAATAAAAATACGATGAGATAATTATATTATTTTTTAACTTTTAAAATATAATATCCGACAAAATCTAAATCAGTACAGTATTCAGGAGTATCTCCTAAAAAACGGACTGGTCGCCAGATACCTTCTTGATGAGACCATGACATATCAGCATTCTGCCGAGCAAAATGAAAGTCGTAAGAATCAATAAAGCAATCTTCATAGAAGAAAGCAACTTTCCATTCTTGATCTAATACAGGTTCTTCAAAGTTACTTTTTCTTACCAGTATACCTAGAACCTTCATGTCTGCAAGAAATGCTTCTTCAGCCTCTTTCATAGTTTTGGCAGGGTAGTGGTTAGACATACATCCTAAATTATAGATATATTCATCTTCATATCGGCTTTCTACGTAGCTTGAACCAATCGCATAACTATAACAATTACTACTGCTACAATAGGAAATATATTCGTATTCTAGTGGGTAATTATTTTGGTGTATGCTTTCCCGTATCAATGCTATTTTTTCAGATTTATTCATTTTTTCCTCCTAAAATATACTTTTAGAAACTACTACAAGAAACATATACATAATATCACGGAAACAAAGATATGTCAATCAATAAGCGTCTCCTAGTATTAAGGTAGCATACAGAGAAAATTGTAAAATGTCGAAAAATGCGATGAAAAGTGAGAATTTGTAGCAAAAAACAATTGCAAAAATAAAGAATTCATGTTAGGATAAGAATAAGATTTTTTATCAATTAAATTAAAAAAGCGCTTTAAAAATTAATTTAAATTTCTAAATAATTAATTCTAATTATTATATCGAAAAAAATCAAACTAAAATTTAATTATAAAATTTTACCCATAAGGGTTGAATTTAGCATGCCCTTTTGGTAAAATAGAAAGGAAGAAATATATGCCACAAAAAATCAAACAAATAGAAAAATTACCAATTATCAATGATTATATTTTTAAGAAGATATTTGCAAAAAGAGGAAATGAAAGTATATTAAAGGACTTTCTGATTGGGATATTAGAAATATCAATTAAAAAAGTAGAGGTCCAAGCAGAGGTTAGTTTAGAAAAACAATTAAAAGAAAATAAATTAGGAAGATTAGATATTGTAGCTATTTTAGATGATAATGCAGTTGTCAATATAGAAGTACAAGTTTTAAATTTATGCGATTTTATTGAAAGAAGTTTATACTATTGGTCTGGAAATTACTATAATCATTTAAGAGCAGGAGAAAACTATCAAAACGTAAAAAAGACAATATCTATCAATATCCTAAACTACGAACTATTTGAAGAAGGACCATTTCATGAAATCGTAAAATTAAAAAGGGATTATCAAAATAAAATATTAACAGAAAAGATTGAAATGCATTTTTTACAAATTCCCAAGTTTACAAAAGAAAAAAGAGGAGTAAAGACGAAATTAGAACAATGGATGCAGTTTATTAGTCAAACGAATCAAAAGGAGGTAAAATTAGCCATGAAAGAGAATAAGGAAATAAAAAAAGCGAATGAAGAATATGAATATTTAACAGGAGATGAGGAAGAAAGAAGGCTTGCTTTTTTAAGAGACAAAGCGATAAGAGATGAAGCAAGTTTAAAAGAAACTGGTAGAATAGAAGGAAAGAAAGAAGGAATAAAAGAAGGAATAAAAGAAGGAGAAAAAAGAAAACAAGAAGAAATTGCTAAAAAATTGTTAACTAAAAATATAGCAATGGAAGAAATTATAGAGATTACCCAATTAACCAAAGAAGAAATAGAAAAACTATAAAAACAATAGAAAATACCAAGCTTCATAATAGGAATCTTGGTATTTTTGTAGCAAAAAGGATAAAAACATTGAAAAAATGCTCAAAATTTAGTATAATAGTAAAAAAGGAGAAAAGGGGAAGGAAAAATGGAAGAAATCAATGTATTAATCAACAAAGCAAAACTAGAAAAAAGAATTGAAGAAATGGCAAAACAAATTCAAAAAGACTACGAAGGAAAAGACATTGTATTTATTGGAATTTTAAAAGGTTCTGTAATGTTTATGACAGAATTAGCTAAAAACATAAAACAAAGTGTAGCACTAGATTTTATGGATGTATCTAGCTATGATGGAAAAGAAAGTACAGGAAATGTAAGAATTAACAAAGACATTAGAGATTCTATAGAAGGAAAAGATGTACTAATTGTAGAAGATATAATTGATACAGGAAGAACCTTAACCTATTTAAAAGAATATTTAAGACAAAAAAATCCAAACAGTCTAAAAATTGCAACCATGTTATCCAAACCATCTAGAAGAATTATGGAATTAGATGTAGATTATATAGGATTTTCAATTGAGGACAAATTTGTAATTGGATATGGATTAGACTATAATGAAAAATACAGAAACTTACCATATATAGGCTATATTGAATAAAAGGAGTAGATATGTTTAATATCGAAGAAGAGCTAAAAAAATTGCCGAATAAACCTGGAGTGTATGTCATGAGAGATAAAGATGACAACATTATTTATGTAGGAAAAGCCATTTCCTTAAAAAACAGAGTAAGGCAATATTTTAGAAAAAATGATAAAACAGCAAGAATTGAAAAAATGGTCAGCTTAATTGACCATTTTGAATATATTGTAGTAGATAATGAAGCAGAGGCATTAATTTTGGAATGTAACTTAATCAAAAAGAACAGACCCAAATTTAATGTCTTATTAAAAGACGATAAAACTTATCCTTATATCAAGATTGATTTAAATAACGATTATCCAGGCGTATTTATAACTAGAAGAATAGTAAATGATGGTTCAAAATATTTTGGACCATATGCTAATCCAGGAGCAGCCAAGGAGATGGTCAATTTTATTAAAGAAAAGTATAAAATTAGACAATGTAGAACCTTAAAAGAAAGACCAAGAGCTTGCCTCAACTATCATATCAACAAATGTCTAGCACCCTGTATGGGATATGTAACCAAAGAGGAATATCGTAAGCAAATTGATGAAATTATCGATTTATTAGAAGGAAAAACAGACAAATTAAAAAAAGAATTAGAAAAACAAATGGAAGCGGCTTCTAAAAAATTAGACTTTGAGAAAGCAGCAGACATACGAGACAAAATACAGGCGATTGAAAGAATATCAGCGAAACAAAAAGTATCCAATATCTCAGAAAATAACATAGACGTAATAGGAATTGCAAAATCAGAATTAGAAGTTTGTGTCGAGATATTTTTTGTTAGAGGAAGCAAAATGATAGGAAGAGAACATTATTTTTATGCAGACCTAAAAGACATGGAAGATAGTGAAATACTAGAAGGATTTATTAAGCAATACTATTTAGACAATCCTAATATACCTAACAAAATTATGATAAAAGAAGAAATAGAAGACAAAGAAACCATAGAACAATGGTTATCCACAATGTTAGGAAAAAAAGTGGAAATCAAAACACCAAAAAAAGGAGAAAAATTACGTTTTGTAGAAATGGCAGAAATGAATAGCAAAGTAACTTTAGAAAACAAGGAAAAAGATAAAAGTGAAATCTTAATGGAATTAAAACAAGTATTAAAACTAGATAAATTGCCAAGAAAAATAGAAACCTATGATATCTCTAACATTGCGGGAGAATACATGGTAGCAGGTATGTGTGTTATGCAAGATGGCGTAATAAAAAAGAACTTATCCAGAAGATTTAAAATAAAAACCGTATTTGGACAAGATGACCCAAGATGTATGGAAGAAGTAATCATAAGAAGATTAAAGCAATCCATTGAAAATCCAAAAGGAGGATTTGGAACCTTACCAGATGTCATCTTAGCAGATGGAGGAATCACACAAATCAGAGCGGTCCAAAATGCCATCCAAAAAGTGAACAATGATTTTGGGGACGGAGGAAAAAATCATGATGAAGAAAAACCATTGAAAATTCCTGTTTTTGGAATGGTAAAAAATGAAAAACATCAAACAAGAGCCCTAATGAATGATAAAAGAGAGGAATTAGATATATCACAAAATTTAATGAATGTGATTACGAGATTTCAAGATACTGTACATGATACAGCGATTACTTATCATCGAAAATTAAGAGATAAACAAATTACTAAATCAGAACTAGATGAGATTAAGGGAATTGGAGAAGCAAAGAAGAAAGCATTGTTAAAAAAGTTTGGAAGTGTGAAGAAAATAAAAGAGGCAACAATAGAAGAGTTAATACAAGTAAAAGGCATTAATGAAGAATTAGCTAAGAAAATTCTAGAAAATAATTAAAGGAGAGGTGTTAACCTCTCCTTTTGGGCATTGTTATATAATGCCTCGAACCAAAACCAGCTACAGAGCGAAAAGCTTCTTTCCGGAATGGTTTAACGTACCAATGATAATTAAGTAACAAAAGTACGTATCCCAACAAAGTAACTGTCAAACTAGCTTTTAGTAATTTTTTCATAATGAAAGTCCTCCTTCATGAATAAAAGCTTTTAATAATAGTTATTATTAGTTACCTATATCAATTATGTATTTTATTGTATCATAGTTTTAATAAAATAGCAAATTTATGAATATTTGAAAAAGTATTGCATATACATATAAAGAAAATAAAAAGGGGGAAATAGAAAATGGAATATGCAAAAGATGAAATTTTTCAAATTAGGTACAATACTAAACTAAATCGATTAGAAATGCAAAAGGAAAGCTGGACAAGCCAAATAGCTAAAAAAATACGAGGACACAAGTTACTAACAACGGCGATTATTGCTTTTTTTATGTTTGCTACATTAAATATGGTTATGATATATAGTTTTATGAAAATTCTAGAAAGATTATAATCTAACCAAATTCAAATCAAAATATCAAAATATCCTTGGAAAAATCAATAAAATATGGTAAAATAATACTATTCTAATAAAAGGGAGGAATAGTAGTTTATTAAAGCTACCAATAATTATGAAATTAGCAAACGAATGGAAAGAATATAAAATATTAGACATGGCAGAGGGGCAAAAATTAGAAAAGTGGGGAGATGTTGTATTAGCAAGACCAGACCCACAAATTATATGGAAAGACAAAAGTTATCCTAACAAATGGAAAGAAATCAATGCAACCTATCATAGAAGTAAAACAGGAGGGGGCTCATGGGAATTTAAAAAGAAAATGCCAAAAGCTTGGCAGGTACACTACAAAAATCTAACATTTAACATCAAACCAATGGGGTTCAAGCATACAGGACTTTTTCCAGAGCAAGCAGTTAATTGGGATTGGATGATAAACAAAATCAAATCTGCTAAAAGACCAATTAAAGTATTAAATCTATTTGCCTACACAGGGGGAGCAACGGTAGCATGCTTATCAGCGGGAGCTTCTGTATGTCATGTAGATAGTTCAAAGGGAATGACAAAATGGGCAAAAGAAAATGTAACATCTTCTGGATTACAAGATAGGCCAGTAAGATTTATTATTGATGATGTTGTAAAATTTGTAACAAGAGAAATTAGAAGAGGAAATCAATATGATGCCATTATTATGGATCCACCATCTTATGGAAGAGGGGCAAAAGGGGAAGTTTGGCAATTTGAAAATAACATTTATGACTTAGTAGAATTGTGTACCCAAGTACTATCAGATAAACCTCTATTCTTTTTAATTAATTCCTATACAACAGGAATTTCAAGTACCGTATTACAAAATATTTTAAGTGTAACAGTAAATAAAAAACACAAAGGAAAGCTAGAATGTGGAGAAATTGGGCTTCCTATGGAAAATTCAGATTTGGTACTACCTTGTGGTATTTATGGTAGGTGGGAAAAATGCAAAATTTAAAGATATTATTTGAAGATAATCATATTATTGTAGTAGAAAAAAAGCCCAATATTCCATCACAAGCAGATAAAACAGAAGATATGGACATGCTAACACTGGTAAAACAATACATCAAAGAAAAGTATAAAAAACCAGGGAATGTTTATTTAGGATTGGTACATAGATTGGATCGACCTGTTGGAGGGATTATGATTTTTGCTAAAACTTCTAAAGCTGCTTCAAGATTAAGTGACCAAGTAAGAGAAAAAGTGTTTAAAAAGAAATACTTAGCAGTGGTAGATGGGAAGATTAACGAAGAACAAGGAACATTAGAAAATTATTTATACAAAGATGAAAGACACAATATGAGTAAAGTTGTGAATAAAGATAAGAAAAATGCTAAAATAGCGAAACTAGATTATAAAGTTTTAAAATATAATGAAGTAAAAGATTTAAGCTTAGTAGAAATTAATTTGCATACAGGACGCCATCATCAAATTAGAGTTCAATTGTCTCATTTTGGACATAGTATTTTTGGCGATCAAAAATATGGAACAAGAGGACAAGGAAAACAAATTGCATTGTGGGCTTATCAACTTACGATTAAACATCCAATTACCAAAGAAGAAATGACATTTGAAGATTTACCAGAGCCAATTGGGACATGGTGTATTATAAAAGAACAAATAAAATAAGAATTTTCATAAAAAAGCCAGGAAATTTCAAAAAGTATTTGCATTTTGGAAAAATCTGTGTTACAATATCGAAGTATAAAAAGAGAGAAACCGTAGGGAGGAAGAAAATAAATGGAAATAGCAAAAGGAATACTAATAGTAATTTACTTTATGGTAGCATTAATACTAATCATATTAACACTAATACAATCAAAAGACGATGCAGGATTATCATCTACCATAACAGGTTCATCAACCAACAACTTCTTTGAAAAAAACAAAGGAAGAACTAAAGAAGGAAAACAAAAAAGATGGACTATAATATTATCAATAGTATTTGCAATATTAACCATAGCATTGGGAATATTATATATGGCAAAATAAAAAGAGTAAAAAGGGCGGTTTTATTATAAAAACTTGCTCTTTTTTCGAAAACAAAAATAAAATCATGTCCCCCAATGTCCCCAAACAAACCCGGAACCAATGGGGAAATTCCCCAAAGACCCAAACAAACCCGGAACCAATGGGGAACCAGTGGGGAAAAAGAAAGGAAAAGAATGGAAGAACAAGAACAGAAAATTTTAGAATTTATGAAAGAAAAAGACTATGTGCCAATGAAGGCAAAAGAAATAGCGATGCTGATGAGAGTACCCAAAAAAGAATATGGGGATTTTTTAGAGGTATTAGGAAATTTAGAGTTAAAGTTTAAAATACAAAAAAATAGGAAAAGTAAATATCGACTAGTAGAAAAAACGTACTATGATGGCATTTATCGAAAAAATCAAAAAGGTTTTGGCTTTGTTAGATTAGAAGAACGAGAAGATGAAGTATATATAGCCAAAGAAAATTCATTAAATGCTTTAAATGGAGATAGAGTTTTAATCGAAATTATAGAAGAAGAGAACAAAGTAAAAAGTGCAGAAGCAAAAGTAGTTAAAATTTTAAAAAAT
>CANEEJ010000050.1 GCA_947426525.1 uncultured Clostridium sp.
ATGGAGCCACTTATCCGATTCGAACGGATGACCCTCGCATTACAAGTGCGATGCTCTGGCCAACTGAGCTAAAGTGGCGTTATTTAGTTGGTGACCCGTACGGGAATCGAACCCATGTCTCCGCCGTGAAAGGGCGGTGTCTTAACCGCTTGACCAACGGGCCTTATATACAAAGAACTAAATAATTTTTACAAATTATTTAGTTCTTTTGGTGAGCTATCCGCGACTCGAACGCGGGACAACTTGATTAAAAGTCAAGTGCTCTACCACCTGAGCTAATAGCCCACATAATGCGTTGCTATTTACAACGCTTTTATATTTTACTATGTTTTTTAGTAATTGTCAATACTTTTATAAAATTTTTTTGTAAAATTTTGTTGTATTCTTTTAGGCATTCAATTTTTGTACTAATTCTTCTACATCAATACCATGAACCCCACATGCTTCTTCTAATGTTTCCATTTGAGATGCTGGGCAACCTAAGCAATGCATACCTGCTTCTAATAAAATTTCTGCTTTTTCAGGTGCTTTTTCTAAAATTTCTCCTATTTTTGTATCTTTATTAAACTCCATTTTTCTTAACCTCCTTCTTTATTTCTTAATTTTACCACATTTTTCAAAAAAAGTATAGACAAATCGAAAAAAATATTGTATGATAGGAAAAATTTGAAAGGTGGTGAAATTATTTCTAATCGTATTGATTTGTTTTTCTTTACCTTTATTATTTATCTTTTTATTACTTTATATTCACTATATACTTTTTTTGATATCATCTTTTTTCACAACAAACAAGGTTCTAAACTAAAAATCAAAAAAAATTCGTTTTAAGAAAGGAGGCTTTTTATTATTTCAAGATATCTAAAAGAATTTACTTTTTGTGTTTTATTATTTCTCTTAGGAAATTATGTTACTTTTTTAGCCTTTCATCCTATTTTCATAGCAAAGGAACTTATCATCCCCTATGGAATTCATCCTTTTGATATTTGTTCCAAAAATCCCGATTTATGGAATTTAATAAAATGTTTCTATATTGTATGTTCTTCTTTTTCTTATATTATTTTAGGACATTTTATTTACTCTAGATTTTTGATAAAATTTTCATTTTTTCAGTCTAAATTAGACACAATTGCAAATAAAAATCTTCATTTTGTTCCTACAAAAAATGACCTCTATTTGCTAATTGGAAAAGATACATCTGGTCAAAAAATTTATATTCCGGAACCTGGGCTTTATCAAAATTTTTTAATTACAGGAACCATTGGCTCTGGTAAAACTTCTAGTGCAATGTATCCTTTTACCAAACAATTAATAAAATTCAATTCTTGTCATCCACAAAAGAAAATGGGAATGTTAATTTTAGATGTAAAAGGGAATTTTTATCAGCAAGTAAGGAAATATACTAAACAATATCAACTAGAAAAAGATTTAATTGTCATAGGGCTAACCTCTAATATTTATTATAATCCTTTGCATAAACCAGATTTAAAACCTCAAGTATTGGCAAATCGTTTAAAAACTATTCTCTTGCTTTTTTCTGAAAATAATACAGAATCTTATTGGTTGGATAAGGCGGAAGAAATTTTGACAGAATGTATCAAATTATGTAGATTGTACAATAACAATTATGTCACTTTTCTAGAAATTCATAAATTAGTTACAAATCCTAATTATTATAAAGAAAAAATTGATATTTTAAGAAATCTATTTATTTCTTCGAAATTGTCTCATTCTCAAATTTACGAATTGAATTCTAGTTTAGATTTTTTTCAAAAGGAATTTGAAAATTTAGATAGCCGTACCAAAGGAATTTTAGTGTCTGAGATTACTCGTATTACTAACTTTTTTGTATCAGATTATGATGTTATGAATACTTTTTGTCCTCCTCTTAATAGGCTTTCTTTTACTGGGTTTTCTCAAGTTATTCAAGAAGGAAAAATTGTTGTTTTAAATATGAATGTATCACAATATGCTTCTCTTTCTAAAATTCTTGCTGCTTATTTAAAGTTAGATTTTCAATCAGAAATCATCTCTAATTTAGCTAACTCTAACGTTAAAACTTGTGCTTTTATTTGCGATGAATATGATAAATATGTTACAAAATCAGATGGGGATTTCTTTTCCCTAAGTAGAGAAGCCAAATGTATTAATATTGTAAGCACACAAAGTTATTCTTCTTTAAAAGCTACTTTGAAAGATGAAACACATACAAAAGTTATTCTTCAAAATTTAATTAATAAAATTTGGTTTCGAACCGATGATATTTTTACGATTGAAGAAGCCCAAAAACAGTTGGGAAAAGAGGAAAAAGAAAGAACTTCTAAAAGTATTTCAGAAAGTGCCAAACAAACTCGTTTTAGTTATATTACCAATACTTTAAATTCAGAAAATTCTAATATTTCAGAAACTTTTAGTCGCTATTCTCAAAATGACTATATTTTTGAAACAAATTATTTTACACAAAGCTTAGAAACTTTTTCAGCTTTAACTTTTTTATCGGATGGAAATAAAATTTATTCTCCGCAAAAATTACAAATGTTACCCTATTTTAGAAAGGATTGATGTTATGAACAAAAAAATTTTTTATATTTTTATATTTTTTATGCTATTTTTAACTATGTTATCTTCTGTTTCTTTTGCTTGGGGAGAACCTCAAATTATAAGCAAAATTAATTCTGCTTTTGAAAGCATTAAAAGTTGGCTTTTAAAAATAGCTACACCTGCTGCCGCTGTAGCTGTTGGTACTGGTGTTTTTATGAAAAAATTTAGTTTTGGCGATGAAGAAAAAATCAGAACGGGAAAAAAATTAATTAAAGGCTCTTTATTCTCTTATGCTTTCATTCTTGCTATTGACTTAATTTTATCTGCTATTAAATCATTGATTAGTTAAGGAGGTTTTTTTGGAAAATTCAACAAATATTACGCAAATTATTATTGATACTATTAATACTATCTTTGAAACTTTATTTAGTTCCATTGACAATAATTTATATTCTATATTAGATGATATTACTTTTATTAATTCTAATATTTTACAAGATAAAAATTTTGAAAATCTATTTGGCACTTCTACTTCAAATGGTATCTTGCTAATTGCTAATTCTTTTTTGCTTGCTTTTATTTTATACTACGCAATCCGTTACTTAATGGCTCATTTTACTTATACACGAACAGAGGCTCCTCTTAGTTTTCTGATTAAACTAATTTTATGTGGAATTGCTATGAACTTTTCTTTTTTCTTAATTGAAATGTTTTTAGACTTAAATGCTAATGTTTCTCTTGCTATTCGTGGTCTGGGAGAAAATTTATTTCATAAAAATATTTGCTTTTCAGAATTAATTACTACGATTAATACCAATATAGCAATCGATACCAATAGTCTTAATGTCTTTTCTTTAGATGGCTTAATAAAAGGAACTTTAAGTATTTCACTTTTAAATTTAGTTTTTTCTTATTCTTTACGCTATATTTTAATTAAAGTATTTATCTTGTTGTCTCCTTTTGCTTTTTTATCTTTAACTTTGGATAAAACAAATTGGTTTTTTAAAACTTGGTTTCGTAATTTATTTTCTTTGTTGTTGATTCAAATTATTGTTGCTTTGGTTTTATTAATCTTATTTTCAATGGATTATTCTTCTAGTAATTTATTTGCTAAATTCATTTATGTTGGCGGTATTTATGCTTTGATTAAGACAAATTCTTTGGTTCGTGATTTTATTGGTGGGGTTTCCACAGAAGTTTCACAATCTGTGAAAAACTTGGTTGGTTTTAAGTCTTAATGTGGAAAGGAGGTAATTTATGAAGTTTATTTTTCCTCAAAATTATGATTTTAAAAATAAATTATTGGGGTTTATTGATTATTCTACTGCTTTTATTAATTTACTTTGGTATGTATTGGTTTTTATTTTTTCGAATTTGATTTTTACTAGTTTGAGTATAAAGATATTTGTTTTTGTCGTTTTTTGTTTTCCTTTGTTTCTTTTAAGTCTTGTTGGCTTTAATGGTGAGAATGTTCTTTATGTCCTTTCTTATTTTATTCGTTATTTGCTAAAACCTAAATTATTTTTATATAAAAAGTCATCAGTTACTTGAATTTTTTGTCTAAAAAAGATATAATCTGTATTACAAGTTTTAGAATTAGGGGAGAATTAAAATGAAATTAGAACAAAAAGATAAATCACTTTTATTTTCAGAAACGACTATACCAGACATCTTCTTTGCAGAGTATTTATCTATTCTACCAGGAGATTATTTAAAAATTTATTTATATCTTATTTTCCTATCTAAATATGGAAAAGATATAAAATTAAACGATTTATCTAAAAAATTAAACATTCCAATCAAAACCATCAATGATGGTATAAAATCTTTAGAAGAAAACGGTTTGCTTTTGAAAAAAACAACTGGTTTTATTGTCGTAGATTTGCAAGAAGCTACCCTTCATAACTTATATACTCCTAATTTAACTATGTCCAAGGAAAAAATTGAACAAACCTCTAAAAATAAATCAAGAGCAAAAGCAATTGAACATATTAACAACATGTACTTTCAAGGAATTATGGGACCATCATGGTATAATGATATTGATTTATGGTTCAAAAAATATGAATTTGATGAACAAGTTATGATTGCTTTATTTGATTATTGCTACAATCGAAGCGCTATGCATAGAAATTATGTACAAACAGTTGCAGAAGCTTGGGCTTCTAATAAAGTAAAAACTTGGAATGATTTAGATCAATATTATCAAAAACAAGAAAATTTGAATAAATTTAAAAAGACCATTGGTAAAAAACTAGGAAAGTACAATGGATTAACACAATATGAAGAAGCTTATATTGAAAACTGGGTTTTAAACTTTGGTTACGATATGAGTGTTATTGAAATAGCTTTAAAGAGAACCACTTTAAAACAAAATCCTACTTTTGAATATATCAATAATATAATAACAGATTGGCATGATAGGAATTTAAAAACCCCTTCTGAAGTACAAGCATTCTTAGAGCAACGTAAAAAGCAAGAAAAATCTACTAAAAATTTAAAAGCTACTGTGTCAAAAGGAAATTATGAACAACGAAGCTATGATAATTTAGATTTCTTATATGCAAATCAAACGAATAAGGAGGCATAATTATAAATGTCTAATGAAGTTTTAAATTCTTTATTAAAGGAATATGAGCAAAAAAAATTAAAAGCAGAATTAGATGCTGAAAAAAGAAAAGAAGATTTATATCAAAAAATCCCTAAACTTCAGCAAATTGAAGATGAATTAAATAGTTTTGCTATTCTTACTGCTAAAAATATTTTGTTACATAATACCTCTTCTTTGGAAGAACTAAAACAAAAAGCAGAAAAACTAAAATATGAAAAAGCATGTATTTTGCATGATACAAATTTATCAAGTGATTACTTAAAACCCAACTATGAATGTTCTATCTGTAAAGATACCGGTTATGTTTCAAATGATAGTTATAAAACACAAATGTGTAACTGCTTAAAACAAAAATTATTAGATGCTTCCTTTCATAAATCTAATATGACAAACTTGAATAAAGAAAATTTTGATACTTTTAATGAAAGATTATTTTCAGATGAAATCGATGTAGCTAAATATCGTTTTAATATTTCACCAAGAGACAATATCAAAAACATTAAGGAAAAATGTATGCAATTTGTTGAGGACTTTGATAATCCTGATAGCAAAAATTTATTATTCACAGGTAATACTGGTTTACGGTAAGACATTTATGTCAAACTGCATCGCACAAGAATTATTAAAAAAAGGGAAAACTGTCCTTTACCAAACAGCACCCGTTTTACTTGAAAGCGTAATTGATTATAAAATGAGTAAACAAAAAAATCAAACTGATAACATCTATCAATCTGTCTTAAATGTTGATTTATTGATTATTGATGACTTAGGTACTGAAAGTTTAAATAGTATGAAACTAAGCGAATTATTTACCATTTTAAATACTAGAATTTTGAACTTAAATCATAAAGTAACAAAAACAATTATTTCTAGCAACTTAAATATCAAAGATATTTTTGCTAGTTATGAAGAAAGAATTGGCTCTCGTATCGCTGGTTACTACGACATTTATTATTTCTTTGGAGATGATTTGAGATTTAAGAAATGATGTTTTTTGGGACGGGGTCAAAAAACATCGTTTTTCTTTAGCCTATTAAAATTAGAGCTAAAATAAAATTATAATAAAAATCGATGTTTTTTGACCCCGTCCCAAAAAACATCGATTTTTTATTACATTTCTATTTTAGTTTGTTCATTTCCGTCTTCTTCTGGCACTTCGTTGCTTAAAGTTTCTACACTTACTACTTTTCCACCATCATTTGTTCTCATTAATGTAACACCTTGTGTTGATCTTCCAAGAACACTAATATCGTCTACTTTTAGTCTTATAATTGTTCCTGTATTGGTAACTAGCATAACATCATCACCTTCTATTGCAATTCTTACGCCTACTAGTTTTCCTGTTTTTGGTGTGATTTTGTAAGTAATAACTCCTTTTCCACCTCTATTTTGTACTCTGTATTCATCTAATTCCGTTCTTTTTCCAAATCCGTTTTCTGTAATGGCTAATAATGATGCTTTTCCTCCAGCAATAACAGATTCCATTCCAATTACTTCATCGTCTTCGTCTAGTCTAATTCCTATAACTCCTTGTGATACTCTTCCAATTGGTCTTACATCTTTTTCGTCAAATGTGATACACATACCATTTCTTGTTACTAGTACTACGTTGTCTTCTCCGTCTGTTAGTCTTACACCTATTAATTCATCATCTTCTTTTAAAGTAATTCCTTGTAGTCCTGTCTTACGGCTAGAGTCATATTCTTTTAGAGCTGTTTTCTTGATTAATCCGTTTTTGGTTGCCATTAACAGATATTTTCCATCAGCGAAGTTTTGAAGTGGGATAACAGCTGATACTTTTTCTCCTGCATCTAAGCTTAATAAGTTTACAATGGCTGTTCCTTTTGCTGTTCTTCCGGCTTCTGGTAATTCATATCCTCTTAATCTGTATAATTTTCCTTTGTTTGTAAAGAATAAAATTACGTCATGTGTTGAAGCTGTGAAGATTTGTTTTACGAAGTCTTCTTCTCTTGTTGCCATTCCTGTTATTCCTTTTCCACCTCTTCTTTGGCTTTTATAAGTATCGATTGGCATTCTTTTGATGTAACCAAAGTGTGTTAAGGCAACAACGCATTGTTCTTCTTTGATTAAGTCTTCGATGTCAATTTCGCCTTCTGCTGCTACAATTTTTGTTTTTCTTTCATCACCGAATTTATCTCTAATTTCGATTAATTCTTCTTTGATAATTTCAAATACTAATCTTTCACTATTTAAGATATCTCTTAAATGTGCGATTAATTCCATTAATTGGTTATATTCATCATCAATTTTCTCACGTTGCAATCCTGATAGTGTTTTTAATCTCATGTCTAAGATTGCTTGTGCTTGAATGTCTGATAATCCAAATCTTTCCATTAATCTTTCTTTTGGGTCATCGTAAGAAGAACGAATGATATTAATAACTTCGTCAATGTTATCTAATGCTATTTTTAATCCTTCTAAGATGTGTGCTCTTGCTAATGCTTTATCTAATTCGAATTGTGTTCTTCTTAAGATAACATCTTTTCTATGGTCAATATAGCAATCTAAACATTGTCTTAATGTTAAAATTTTTGGTTCTCCATTTACTAGTGCAAGCATGATAATTCCAAAGGTTGTTTGCATTTGTGTGTGTTTGAATAATTGATTTAATACAACTTGTGGGTTAGCATCTCTTTTTAATTCGATTACTACTCTTACTCTTTCTTTTCTATCTGATTCATCTCTACATTCAGAAATTCCTTCTACTTTTCTTTCTTTTGATAAATCTGAGATAGCTTTAATTAAGTTTGCTTTGTTTACTTGGTATGGCAAAGAAGATACGATAATTCTTTGTCTATTTCCACTCATTTCTTCGATTTCTGTTTCAGCACGTAAAGTGATTTTTCCTCTACCTGTTTTATAAGCTTGTTTAATTCCTTCCATTCCTAAAATAATTCCTTCAGTTGGAAAGTCTGGTCCTTTGATAACACTCATTAAATCTTCATCAGATACTTCATCTTCGTCAATGATTTTAATGATTCCATTGATTACTTCTGTTAGGTTATGTGGTGGTATGTTGGTTGCCATACCTACGGCAATTCCTGATGAACCATTGATTAAAAGTGCTGGTATTCTAGCTGGTAATACTGTTGGTTCTTGTAGTCTATCGTCATAGTTTGGCATAAAATCTACCGTGTTTTTTTCGATATCTGTTAACATGTATTCAGAGATTTTTGCCATTCTTGCTTCTGTATACCTCATAGCTGCTGCTCCGTCTCCGTCAACTGAACCAAAGTTTCCATGTCCATCAATTAACATGTATCTCATTGAGAAGTCTTGTGCTAATCTTACCATAGCGTCATATACAGAGCTGTCTCCATGTGGATGGTATCTACCTAATACAGATCCTACTGTGTTGGCACATTTTCTGTATGGCTTGTCTGAGGTGATTCCGTCTTCATGCATCGCATATAGAATTCTTCTATGTACTGGTTTTAAACCATCTCTTACGTCTGGAAGGGCTCTTGATACGATAACACTCATGGCGTAGTCTATATAGGCTGTTCTCATTTCTTTTTCGATGTCTCTTTCTATGATTTTTCCGTCCATTCTTTCTTGTCTTTCTTCCATTTTTATTACATCCTTTCTTTGCGTTCACTTTTATAAAGAAAAGAACTTTGAATTCTCTCTTTCCCTTATAAATTGTACATTTGTATTATACTAAAACAAATGTAATTTTGCAAGTAAAATGACGTAAAAATCCTCTTAAAAATGCTTTTTTATGAAAATTAGAGTATAGCGAAAATTTTTATATTTTTAAACAATTTATCATTAAATTAACACCATCGATAAAGCCTTGTTTATAAAATTCTTGATTATATTGTGTGATTTTTATACTATAATTTTCTTCAATTGTTTCAAATGCCTTTTTTAATTCATTTGGCTTTGATGTTTCTTCTAAAAGTTTTTTTATATTAATGTCTTTTATTTGCCCCATTATTTTTTTATTTCCTTCTTTTATGATTTCATCTAATCCTTTTCCTTCTGCTTGATAGATGATTTCTATGATGTTTTTATTTTTCATTTTTTCTTCCATTTTCTTTTCCTCCTGTTTTTATTATTTACTTTTTTAGAATAAATAATCAAAGTCTTGCATTATAATTTCCATGTTACTATTTATCTTTCCCTGTATTGCAATTCTATCTGCTTTTGTAAGCTTTTGATAACATTTATCTGCGATTTCATTATACGTTTTTACTTCTATGATGCTTTTATTATCTAATTCTATTTGAAATATTACTATTGAAGTATTTTTACTATTTAATAAAAATTCAAATTTTATTTCACTTATAATTTTTCCAATTATAAAACATAAATTCATTTTCTTTCTTCCTTATCTTTTCTATAAATTGCGTAAAACAAATAGATTTAGAATTAATCTTACTACCATTTATTCTACTAATACGTTTTTACCTTTAAAGGAAGGAACAAATCCCTTTAATATCTAATACTTCATGGTATACTTTCCTTAAAAAATATAATCTAGAAAAATATTAGAGCGAGCCTGAAACCAATGTTGTCATTGTAATTGGACGGATTGTTGTTGTTGCGATTAGAAGCTGGATTGTTAGAACCATTGTTGTTGTAATTACCGCCTCTATTAACTCTGTTAGTAGTATCGTAAGTTTTTGATTTGTCCCTATTTTTTCTATTTTTCTATATAAAATAGTTTCTTTAATAAATTGTTGCTATTCGCATATTTGATATATCCCATATGTCCTGCTAAGTATTTTTTAGCTTCTTTACTTGTCATTTTTCCTAATTTTATTTGTTGTTTTAAGTGTTTTATTTTTTTCTTCAGTTTTCTTTTTCCTTTATCTCGTAATTTCATTCTATATTCATTAATTTTATAACCACAAAAATTTACGCCTTGTTTATTTTTAAATATTTGTGTTTTTTGATTTAATTGTAATTCTAATTTTTCTTCTAAAAATCCTCTTATTTTTTGTAGCACATTCTTTGCTTCTTGTTTTGTTTTTACCATTAATACACTATCATCTAAATAACGACAATAATATTTTATTTTTAATTCATGTTTTATATATTGGTCTACTTCATTTAAGTAAATATTAGCAAACATTTGGGAAGTATAATTTCCTATTTCTAGTCCTTTTTGTCTTTTCTGGGCAAATAGTATTTGTTCTACTAGCCATAACAACTCCTTGTCTTTTATTTTTCTTTTTAAGATAGTTAATAATATGTTTTTATTGATGTTATCAAAGTATTTGGCTATATCCATTTTTAAAATATAATAATCTCCCCAAATTCTTTTGCAATGTTTCATGGCATTTTGTACATAAATAGCCGAACGGTGCATTCCTCTTCCTTTTATACAAGCATAAGAAGTTGGTATAAATTGTGGTACAAAAGCTGGTGTTAAAAAGTTATCTACTACCCATCGATGTACTATTCGATCCATATATCTTGATTTTTCTATTTTTCGTAATTTCGGTTCTGTTACATAAAATTCTGTATAACCTCCATGTTGATAGGTTTTATTTTTTAGTTGTTCATATAGCCACATAATATATTCTTCTTGTTTTAAGTTAAATTCAATGATTTCTTTTCGATATCCTTTTCCTTTTTTCGATTTCTTATGTGCCTCCATTAATTTTTCATAAGTCAGTTGTTTATTATATTGGTTTCGTATTGTTTTTGGCATAATATTTTAGCAAACCTCCTAATATTTTTCCTATTTCATAAATTTGTTCCATGGCTACTTTGAATTTATGCTCATCTATCCATCTGTTTTTCTTCATAATTCTTAAATAAATTCTTTGCGTGTTTAAATTAGCATCTATTTTATTTAAATAGTATAACGTTTCATTTTTTCCTATTTTACTAATTATCAAAATATCTTTTAGCATTTGATACATGGATTGTTTGTATTCTGTTCCTATACTAAATTTTTCAATTCTTGGTAATTTAAAAATAACTTGTAACATGTATTCTATATATTTTTCTGTTTTGGGAATTAAGATTAATTTTTGTTCTTTTTCTTGTTTTTTAATCATTTCTTTCTTCCTTTTCTTTTTCTGTTTTATATAAATTAGCTACTGCCAATATATATTTGTCTGGCTTTTTATATTTTTGAATTCCTTTACTATAGATGTAGCAATTATTTCTATCATTTATTATTTTGTTTCCATGTTCTCCTTCATATTGCATGACTACTTCTAACTCTTCTTTTTGTTGGTCAAAATAATAAACAATATAACTATATCTTTTTTCTACTATTTTTTCTGCATATTTTTCTAATGCATTAATAGGAAATCCCACCTTACATATTTCTGGTTTTAGGCATGTTAGTTTTAGTCCTAATATTTCATTTAACAATATGGCATCTTTTCCAACTGCAAGATAGAAGTTCCCTGCATTACAAAATACAATTTTTCCTTTATTTTTAATTTGTAATAATTCCATCATTTTACTAAATCCCATTTTTTCACCACTTTCTTTTTATTTTTGTAACGTTTTTTCTGCTTTTAAAAAGCACAAAAAACGCCACGTCAGTGGCGCCACGTCAGGAAAATTTTTCTACTTCCTCAAAATGTGTAAAACACATTTTGTAGAAGATTAAAAATTTTCTATTGTGAGCGTTTAAAATCGCTCAACTCTTATTCAATTTTATACTTTTAAAACTACTTTTTCTATATCTCGTAGTTTTAGTTTTCACAGAATTCAGTTCTACAAATATAAAGCAAGCCTGAAACCAATGTAGTCATTGTAAAAGGACGGATAGCTGCTGTCGCGACCAGAAGCTGCATTGTTAGAACCACTGTTGTTGTAATTACCGCCTCTATAACCTCTGCTAGCAGTAGCGTAAGCTTCTGTTGTCCATTCCCACACGTTTCCTGCTAAATCATAAATATTATTGGCTTTTGTTTCATTAAATATTCCTGTTTTTATTAATTCTTCTGTATTAGAAAAATCATCATCACTA
>CANEEJ010000051.1 GCA_947426525.1 uncultured Clostridium sp.
GAAGAAATTACACAACGTCAAAAAACAAGAGAAATAATACAGATAGATTAGAAATCGTTAAATATTGTAAATTCTGTAAAAAACGTACAACACACAAAGAAACTAAATAGTAAAAAGCTATTTTAAGGAGGAAATAAAATGGCTAAAAAAGAAGCAAAGTCAAAAAAAGAAAATAACAAAAACAAAAAAAGTTTTTTCAAAGACTTTAAGGCCGAATTAAAAAAAGTAAATTGGCCAACACCAAAACAATTATTAAACAATACAACAGCAGTAGTAACCATCGTTATTATTACAGCAGTAATTGTTTTTGTATTAGATATCGCATTTGAGACACTAAACAAACATGGTGTTGATAAAATCAAAGAAGTAATTGTAACAGAAAATACAGCAGTTGATAACACAACAGCAGAAAACAACGAAGAAGCAACAACAGAAGAAAATGCTGAAAGTGAAAACACAGAAACTTCTAATGAAGAAAATAATACAGAAAACAATGAACAATAATTGAAAAATAAAAGGAGGCTAACATCAAATGTCTCAAAAAGATTATGACAATGTAGCAAGATGGTATGTAGTACATACTTATTCTGGCTATGAAAATAAAGTAAAAGCAGACTTAGAGAAAACAGTAAAAAATAGAGAGTTAGAAGATTTCTTCTTTGATATCATTGTTCCAATGGAAGAACAAATCGAAATCAAAGATGGAAAAAGAAAAACTAACTTAAGAAAAGTTTTCCCAGGTTATGTACTAATCAAAATGATAGTAACAGAAGAATCTTGGTATATCGTAAGAAATACAAGAGGAGTTACTGGATTTGTAGGTTCTGGAACAGACCCAATTCCATTAACGGAAGAAGAAATTAAAAAAATGGGATTTGAAGATGTTGCAATCAATGTTGATTATGAAGTGAATGAACAAGTACAAGTTATGAACGGACCATTCGAAGGTTTTGTAGGTACTGTTCAAGAAATCAATACAGAAAAACACAAAGTAAAAGTTCTAGTATCTATGTTTGGAAGAGAAACACCAGTAGAATTAGAATTTTCACAAGTACAAAAAATAAAGTAAAAATTGATAATTAATAATTAAGTGGATAAACACAATACTAAGGTGTATCCCCTGACAGAAAAAAAGAGGAGGTGCCATTAAAATGGCAGAAAAAGAAATATCAAATTTAATTAAGTTACAAATTGAAGCTGGAAAAGCATCACCAGCTCCACCAGTAGGACCAGCTTTAGGTTCAAGTGGTGTTAACATCATGCAATTTGTTAAAGAATTTAACGATAGAACAGCAAATCAACCTGGAATGATTATACCAGTAGTAATTACAGTATACAAAGATAAATCATTTACTTTTATTACAAAAGTACCACCAGTTGCTGTATTAATTAAAAAAGCAATTAAAATAGAAAAAGGTTCAGGAAAACCAAATAAAGAAAAAGTTGCTAAAATAACAAAAGCACAAGTAAAAGAAATTGCTGAACAAAAAATGCCAGATTTAAATGCTGCTAATATTGAAACAGCTATGAGTATGGTAGAAGGTACAGCTCGTTCTATGGGTGTAGTTGTTACAGAGTAAAACAAATGAAAAGCAGCAATATACTACTTTAGATTTGTTTAGTAAATACAATTTTAAAATTGGGAGAGCAAAATAACTAATTAAAAGCTCGTTAAAACCAAAGGAGGTAAAGAAAGATGAAAGTATCAAAAAGATATGCAGAAAGTGCAAAATTAGTAGACAAGACAAAAGAATACGAAGTAAAAGAAGCATTAGAAATTATTGAAAAAATGCCAAAAACAAAATTTGACGAAACTGTTGAATTACATGTAAAATTAGGAGTAGATTCTAAACATGCTGACCAACAAGTAAGAGGTACCGTAGTACTTCCAAATGGTACAGGTAAAACACAAAAAGTATTAGTATTTGCCAAAGGACCAAAAGCAGACGAAGCTGAAAAAGCAGGAGCTGACTTTGTTGGAGCAGAAGAATTAATACCAAGAATTCAAAATGATAACTGGTTTGATTATGACGTTGTAGTTGCAACTCCAGATATGATGGGTGTTGTAGGTAGATTAGGTAAAGTATTAGGACCAAAAGGATTAATGCCAAACCCTAAATCAGGAACAGTTACAATGGACGTAACAAAAGCAATCAATGAAATTAAATCTGGTAAAGTAGAATATCGTTTAGACAAAACAAACATTATTCACTTAGGATTTGGAAAAGTTTCATTTGGTGTTGATAAATTATTAGAAAACTATGAAACAATTATCAATGCTATTATAAAAGCAAAACCAGCAGCAGCAAAAGGTCAATACATTAAAAGTGTAGCAATTACTACAACAATGGGACCTGGTATCTATATTAACCAAAAATAAAAGCCAAAGACAGTAGGCAAAAATAAGTCCTACCGAGGTGACAAAAAAGTGATAATTAGGCACTCTTTGTATCCTCGGGAAGGCAAAGAGTGTTATTTATTTTTCATATAAATAAATTCAATAAACGTTGGAGGTGAAAGAAGAAAAATGGCAAGTGAAAAAATACTAAATCAAAAGAAAGAAGAAGTAAAAAAATTAGCAGAAGAAATGAAAGAAGCTAAATTAGTACTTCTAACAGATTACAGAGGAATTAATGTAACAGATGATACAACTTTAAGAAGAGACTTAAGAGGAATTGGAGCTAAATATAGTATTATTAAAAACAACATTACAAGAAGAGCCTTAGCTGAATGTGGAATTGAAGGATTAGAAGAACAATTAGAAGGACCAACAGCAGTTGTTTTAAGTTCTGAAGACTATTTAGAAGCTTCTAAAGTTATATACAAATTCAGTAAAGACAATGACTACTACAAAATTAAAGGTGGAGTAATTGATGGAAAAGTAATGACAGCAGAAGAAATCATTACTCTTGCAAAACTACCATCAAGAGAAACTCTATTATCAATGCTTGCTGGTGCATTACTTGGCAATATTTCAAAAGTTGCAGTTGCACTTGATCAAGTAAGAATTCAAAAAGAAGAAGCTGGAGAAAAAGTAACTGTTTCAGTACCAGCAGAAGAAACAGCAGTTGCTGAAGAAGCAACAGAAGAAGCATAAGCTTCCAATCATAAAAATAGAGAGTGGTGAACTTATATCACTAGAAAGAGGAGGATTTTAAAATGGAAAAAATAGAAAAATTAATCGAAGAAATCGACGCTTTAACAGTTGTTGAATTAGCAGATTTAGTTAAAGCTATCGAAGAAAAATATGGAGTATCTGCAGTAGCAGCAGCTGCACCAGCAGCTGGAGGAGCTTCAGCAGAAGCAGCTGAAGAAAAATCATCATTTGATGTTGTATTAGCAAGTGCAGGAGATCAAAAAATCAAAGTAATCAAAGTTGTTAGAGATGCAACAGGATTAGGATTAAAAGAAGCAAAAGACTTAGTAGATGGAGCACCAAAAACAGTTAAAGAAGGAGTTTCTAAAGAAGAAGCTGAAGACTTAAAAGCTAAATTTACTGAAGTTGGAGCAGTTGTTGAATTAAAATAATTGCAAAAACATATAATATTTGAGGTAGAAAATTTTAAAGAATTTCTACCTCGATTTTTTTTGAATATATCAAAATAAAATTTGCTTTTTTTGGAAAAAAAGTATATAATAAAAAGCAAATTGAGATTAGGAGATGAGAAGATGCAAGTAAGCAAAGAAGAAATTTTACACATTGCAAATTTGGCACATTTAGAAATCAATGAAAATGAAATTGATGATTACATTGGTAATTTACAAGATATTTTAAATTTTGCCAATATTGTAAATAATGCACCAGTACAAAATTTAGATATAACAGTAGGAGCAAATGAGACAAAAAATGTATTTAGAAAAGATGAGATAGAAATATTTGAAGATAATGAAAGTTTATTACAAAATGCGGTAGCCAAAGAACAAAACATGTTCAAAATACCAAAAGTTCTTTAATTCATTTAAAACAATAAAGGAGGAAAATAGATGAATATTACAGAATTAACAGTACATGAATTACAAGAAAAAATAAAAAACAAAGAATTAACAATCACAGATATAACAAAGGCATATGTAGACAGAATTAAGGAAAAAGAAGAAGATGTACAAGCCTTTGTAACACCATTAACCCAAGAAGCTATGAAGCAAGCACAAGAAATTCAAGAAAAGGTTGAAAAAGGAGAAATAAAAGGAGAATTAGCAGGAATTCCAATTGGAATTAAGGACAATCTTTGTACAAAAGGAATAAAAACAACATGTAGTTCCAAAATGCTAGAAAATTTTATAGCACCATATGATGCAACTGTTGTTGAAAAAATAAACCAAGAAAATATGATAGATTTAGGAAAGCTAAATATGGATGAATTTGCTATGGGAAGTTCAACCGAGCATTCCTATTTCAAAAAAACAAGAAATCCATGGAACCTAAATAAAGTACCAGGAGGATCATCTGGAGGAAGTGCAGCAGCAGTAGCAGCAGGATTAGTGCCATGGGCGTTAGGTTCTGATACAGGTGGGTCTATTCGACAACCAGCTAGTTTTTGTGGTGTTGTTGGGCTAAAACCTACTTATGGTGCCGTTTCAAGATATGGGTTAGTAGCATTTGCATCCTCTTTAGACCAAGTAGGACCAATTACAAAAGATGTAACAGATGCAGCGATGTTATTAAATATTATTGCAGGACATGATAAAAAAGATACCACATCAATTGAAAAAGAAAAAGTAGATTATACATTAAGTCTAAAAAATGATGTAAAAGGATTAAAAATAGGTGTACCAAAGGAATTCTTTGGAGAAGGAATTAATGAAGAAGTAAAAGCTTCTTTACAAAAAGCGATTGAGACATACAAACAATTAGGAGCCGAAATAGAAGAATTTTCATTAGATGTTTCACAATATGCTTTAGCAGCTTACTATATTATTGCTTGTGCTGAAGCTAGTTCAAACTTAGGAAGATTTGATGGAATTCGCTATACTTATCGTACACCAGAATTTAAAAACTTAAAAGAAATCTATAAAAAATCAAGAAGTGAAGGATTTGGCGAAGAAGTAAAAAGAAGAATTATATTAGGAACTTATGTACTATCTTCAGGATATTACGATGCCTACTATAAAAAAGGACAACAAGTACGTACTTTAGTTATGAATGAATTCAACAAAGCTTTTGAAAAATATGATGTTATTTTAACACCAACATCACCAACAGTTGCCTTTGATATTGGCTCAAAATCAAATAATCCATTGGAAATGTACTTAGCAGACATCTGCACCGTATCTGTTAATGTGGCAGGACTTCCAGGAATTTCTATACCATGTGGTGTAGATAAAGAAGGAATGCCAATCGGAATGCAATTAATTGGAAAGAAGTTTAGCGAAGAAACCATATTAAATGCAGCCTACACTTTTGAACAAGCAATCAAATTTAGAGAAAACTATAAACCTACATTTATGAGATAAGTTTCTAAAGAGGAGAAGCAAATGAATGAAGAAGAAAAATATAGAATGAGTCTTAAAATAATTGCTAATATAATATGTTTTATCACGTCGATAATACCATTACAACTAGGGATAGAAGTTTTTAAAATAAGTTTTCAAAACCTTACTAAGGTGAACGGTGAAATAGATAGAGCATTTGTAATATTTATAATCATATTGGAAGTGGGAGCGTTACTAGTAACAATAGGATTAACAATAGGATTAGCAGTAATAGCGTTTGCTTTATTAAAAAAGAAAAAAGAGGATAAATCAAATTATAAAATATGTGAGAAAATATTGCTAGCAGAAAAGATAATCTATATAGTACTCATTATTGCAGACATATTTTTAGGACGGATAAAAAAGAGTAAATAAAGAATTATATTATGCATATTTTAGAGAAAACTATAAAACTCAATTCTAATCATGATTTTGGGGACGGAGAAAAAAATTATGGATTATATAAGAAAATATAAAGAAAGAGATATAAAATTAAAAACTTCAGAAAAGTATATAATAATAACAAGCATTATAGTAGGAATACTAACTATTGCATTATTAATTGGATTTAGAGAGGAACCTGGCAAATTTTGGGGGACAGCAGGAATAAGTATAATGATTTTGGCACTAGCTTTTGATGCGGAATATTGGTCAATTGAAAATGAAAACGATATTTTAAAGATAAAAAGAGGAGTAGTCAAAATTGTTATACCATTTAAAAATTTAGTTAATGTAGATTCAATAACAATAAGCAATGAAGGTCATATAACAAGAAAACTACAAATACTATATAGAAAAAATAATAGAATAAAACGTATGGAGCTAACTTATAGGAGCGGATTTATAAGAATTGCTAATGAAGGAGAAGTAAGACTTTTTATTAATACATTTAGTGAAGAAGAAAAAGAAGGATATTTAGATATTAGAACAAAAGAGGAAGAAATAGAATTAGAGGAAGTATTAAATAAACAATTATGGGGGAATGAATTACAATATATAGAACCTAAAAAAATTGCTATTGTATTAATAAGTACAGTGGTTATTACAATAGGAATTATACTATGTTTTTTAATACCATATATCATACAGTGTAATAACTATTAGAACAAAGAAGGAGGAAAAAATGTCAAGAGAAGATTATGAAGTAATAATAGGGCTAGAAGTACATGCAGAATTATCAACCAAAACAAAAATATTTTGTTCTTGCCCAACCAAATTTGGTGCAGAACCAAACACACAAACTTGTCCAATCTGTATGGCTATGCCAGGAACATTACCAGTATTAAACGAAAAAGTAGTAGAATATGCCGTAAAAGCAGGTTTAGCTACTAATTGTGAAATAGCAAGAGACAGTAAAAATGATAGAAAAAATTATTTTTATCCAGATTTACCAAAAGCTTATCAAATTTCACAATTCGATAAACCACTATGTGAACATGGTTTTATCGAAATTGATACAGATAACGGGAAAAAGAAAATAGGATTAACTAGAATTCATATTGAAGAAGATGCTGGTAAATTGAACCATGATGAATTTGGAGGAGGAAGCTTAGTCGATTTAAATAGAGCAGGAGTTCCTTTAATTGAAATTGTTTCCGAACCAGATATTAGAAGTAGCGAAGAAACTGAAAAATATTTAAGAAAATTAAAATCTATCTTAGAATATATCGAAGTATCAGACTGCAAAATGCAAGAAGGTTCTTTAAGAGCAGATGTCAATGTATCAGTTAGAAAAAGAGGTGATACAAAACTAGGAACACGTACAGAAATGAAAAATATGAACTCATTTAGAAGTATTGCAAGAGCAATTGAATATGAAGTAGATAGACAAATCGATGTGATTGAAGATGGTGGCAAAATAGAACAAGAAACTTTAAGATGGGATGAAGTATCTGGAAAAACATTTTCTATGAGAGATAAAGAAGATGCACAAGATTATCGTTATTTCCCAGACCCTGATTTAGTAGCCATTAAATTATCAGAAGAATACATCCAAAATATCAAAGAAACATTACCAGAATTGCCAGAAAGCAGAAAACAAAGATATTTAGAACAATATAATTTAGCACAAAAAGATGCCAACTTGATTACATCTTCTAAATACTTATCAGATTTATTTGAACAAGCAATTGAAGTATGTAACAATCCAAAAGCAGTAAATAACTGGATTATATCAGACATATCAAGAATTTTAAATGAAACAGAAATGGAACCAAGTGAAATACCATTTGATAGCAAACAATTAGGAAAATTAGTTATCTTAATTGATAAAGGAACTATTAGTTCAAGCATTGGTAAAAAGGTATTAGCAGAATTGTTTGAAAACCCAAGAGATCCAGAAGATATTATAAAAGAAAAGGGATGGATTCAAATATCAGATGAAGGAGCCATCAAAGAAGTGGTTCTAAAAATATTAGAAGCAAATCCGCAATCTATTACAGATTACAAAGCAGGAAAGGATAGAGCATTAGGTTTCTTAGTAGGACAAGCTATGAAAGAAACAAAAGGAAAAGCAAATCCTCAAATGCTAAATAAGATGTTTTTAGAAGAATTGAATAAATAAAAAGACAATGGTCAAGTTGGGACAGGCACAACTTGACCATTGTTATAGTTAAATTCAATTAAAGTTGACAAACAATCTAAGATATTGTAAAATAGAAAAACATCTATAGCTTTTATTTCAAATAAAATTTAATCATAAATATTAATTCGAAAGTTTATCAATAAAGAATTGAAAAATGAAGAGGGAGATGTTATACTAGGAGGTGAAAGATTGCCAATTATTTCACAATTTTATGGTATTTTAATTTATCTGTATCAAGAAATGGGAGGACATCATAAAGAGCCTCATATACATATAAAATATAATGAATATGAAATGTCAATGACATTAGATGGAAAGAAATTAAACGGTCAATTACCACAAAAACAAAAGAAATTAGTAGATGCATGGATAGCTATTCATGAAGAAGAATTAAAAGCAACTTGGCATGCTTACAATATAGATGGAGAATTGATTAAAATTAAAGGATTGGAGTGATTTTATGAGACCAAAGGCTATAGATGTAAAAGCTTTAAATAATTATGAATTAGAGATACTATTTGAAAATGGAGAAAAAAGAAAATTTGATGTAAAACCATATTTTAAATTTAAACAGTTTGAGGAATTAAGAGATAACCAAAAATTTCAACGAGTGAAAATAGCAGGATTATCTATTGAATGGGAAAATGGAGCAGATATTTGCCCAGATGAATTATATAACAATAGTGAAAGAATATAATCATTTTTATGGTCAAGTTGTGCCTGTCCCAACTTGACCATTACTAAATTAATTGTTTTTTAATACCATCTACCACAAATCCACAAATTATAAATTCAATACTAAAAATTAGACTAATTTTAAATAAATTAATACCTATGTAATAAATAAAAGGAGAAGCAAAAGCAAAAATATAAGTAAATAAAAGTAACACAGAAAGGATACAAATAGCAAAACAAAATTTTAAGCCAGAATTCATAATTTTGGAAGTTAATTTATCTAAATTTTTAAAATTATCAAATATTTTTTTTAACATGATACACCTCTATTTAATTTAATACTTATCATAATTAATACTAACATGAAAAAACAAGAAAAACAATGGAAATTAATACTAAGAAAAAGAGAGAATAACAGAAAATTGAAAAATTATGTAAAATATGATATAATAATAACAATACGAAAATGTATTAGTAGAAAAAGATACTATAAAATGGAGGTATTAAAATGAAAAAACAAATGATTCGGATTATGGTAATTGTAGCTGTAGTTGCTATGCTGGCAGGAACTTTTGTACTTTTGGGAACAAAAAAAGATATAGGTTCTTGTACGGAGTACAAATGTGATGTAAAGAATCTTCACTTGGCAACGACAATTGACATTTACAAGGATAAGGAACAAATTGCAAGAGTAAAAGGCGACATATTTAAATTTGTTACCGATCCGTTGACAATGTATGATAATGCAGAAAACAAGTTGGCATATGCTGGAGATGAATATCATTTCATTGCACAAGATTCGCATTCAATTTTTGTAAATGGTGAATTAAGTGCAGAAATGGTAGGGAAATTCATGATTTTCGGAGAGAAATATGAAATCTACAATAAGGAAGGTCAGCAAATAGCAAATGTTGAATTTGATCATTTGAACACAAATGGTGAAATGTATGATATGAATGGAAAGTTAATAGCAGATTTTAATTCTAAACCATTTTTCAAAGATTTTGATATAAGAATTTTAGAAGAATGTGAAATGGATGAAAATACAGTTATTATGATATTCTGTTCATACTACAGTGACCAAGCTGCCGATTCAAAAGCTAGTAGTTCAAGCAAAAAGAGTGGTTCCTAACCACTCTTTTATCATCTTAATAAAAACTATGCATAATCTTTATTTTTAGTTTAAGCCATAGCTGCATTTAATTTTTTTGATAAGCTAGATTTTTTTCTAGCAGCTGTATTTTTAACAATAACACCTTTTGTGCATGCTTGATCGATTTTTTTTGTAGCTTCAGAAAATAGAACTTTAGCTTCTTCCATGTTTCCAGCAGCTACAGCTTCTTCGAATTTTTTAACAGCTGTTTTATATCCAGACTTAATCATATTATTTCTTAAAGTTTTTTTCTCAATTACTTTAACTCTTTTTTTAGCTGATTTAATATTTGGCATTTCTTATAAGCACCTCCTCTTAGTCTAAATTACACTATAACATATGATATTTTAACATATTTTTTTAGAAAAAGCAAGTAAAATTCAAAATAATTATTGTAATAGGCTAATATTTATGATATATTGATATTATGAAGGGAAGTGTTAGTATGATAGCAATTGGATGCGACCATGGGGGATATCAATTAAAAGAAGAAATAAAAAAATATTTAGAAGAAAAAGAAATACCATATAAAGATGTAGGATGTATGAACGAAGAGAGAGTAGATTATCCTAACATAGCAGAAGAAGTAGCAAAAGAAGTACAAGCTAACAACTGTGAAAAAGGAATTCTAATTTGCCGTTCTGGAATTGGAATGAGTATAGTAGCCAATAAATTCAAAGGAATTAGATGTACGCTTTGTCATGATGAATTTACAGCAAAATATGCAAGATTACACAACGACGGAAATGTCTTAGCAATAGGAGCAGACGCTGTAACTAGTAACGAAGCAGTTTGTATTTTAAGAATGTGGCTAGCTACCGAATTTGAAGGTGGAAGACATAACGATAGAATCAATTTGATAAAAGATATAGAAACAAAAAACATGAAATAGGAGGCAAAATTTATGTGGGGAGATATAGCCATTGCCTTCTTGCTAGCCTTTATTATAGCATTTATGGCGACACCATATACCATTAAAATAGCAAGAAAAGTAGGCGCAGTAGATGTACCAAAAGACCAAAGAAGAATGCATAAAAAAGCCATGCCTAAATTTGGAGGACCAGCTGTTATATTAGGTTTTTTAGTTGCGGTAGGATATCTATTAATTGTTATGAGCTTAGAACATAAAATTAACTTATTTGGATTAGAACAATATGGAATGAAATTATTAGGAATGTTTCTAGGAATTATCGTAATATCAATTTTCTGTATATTCGATGATATTGTAACAATAAAACCACTAACAAAACTAACAGGGCAAATATTAGCAGCTATTATAGTAGTAGCCTTTGGCGTAAGAATTAATGAAATTACACCAGCGTTTTTAGCAACAAATGAATTGAAAGAAGCATTCTCCATTCTTTTAACAATTGGATGGATTGTAGGGGTAACAAATGCGATTAATTTAATTGATGGATTAGATGGGCTATCAGCAGGAATTTCTGTTATCTCAGCAGTATCGTTATTAATTATATTTGTGCTAAATGGTTCACCATTAATTTCAATTTTGTTAATTACAGCTCTAGCTGGAGCATTAGTAGGATTTTTACCATTCAACTTTGCACCAGCAAAAACCTTTATAGGTGATACAGGCTCAAACTTTTTAGGATTTTCACTTTCTATTATTTCCATATTAGGAGTAGCTAAAACCTATACAGCAGTAGTAATAGTATTACCATTGCTAGCCTTAGGATTACCTATCTTTGATACCGTTTGGGCAATTATTAGGAGATTAATTAGAGGAAAATCCATTAAAGCAATTTTTAAAGCAGATAAGGGACACTTACATCATTTAATTGTAGCAAGAGGATTTAGTCAAAAGCAAGCGGTATTAATTTTATATGGCATTGCAGCAACTTTTGGACTATTTGCGATTATCACATTAGAAAGTGGTGTTTGGAAAGCATTATCATTTTTATTAATGGTAATTGTTGCATTAGGTTTAGGATACAAGAACTTCCAAGCAGAAAAGATGGAATCGCAACGATATGAATGTGTAGAATGTAAATATATTTATAATCCAAAATCAGGAAACGAAAAAGCGGGAGTAAAACCAGGAACAGAATTTGAAGACTTACCAGATACTTGGGTTTGCCCAGTTTGTGGAGAAGGAAAAGATATGTTTGAAATACATAGATAAAATGAGACGGTTGGGGACAGGTCTTAACTGTCTCATTTTTTATTTTTTATAAGATAAGTTTTATAAAAAATATAAAAATGATTAATTT
>CANEEJ010000052.1 GCA_947426525.1 uncultured Clostridium sp.
TCTTTGTGATATTGCAGTTGCTAATGTACTAGAAATATCGTAATCAGAAAGTCCCATTTTTCTTAATCTAGTAATAACCTCAACACTGTCTATGGTATGGATGGTAGATAACACATAGTGTCCTGTTTGTCCAGCTTGAATTGCTATTTCTCCTGTTTCCGTATCTCTAATTTCTCCTACTAGCACGATATCAGGGTCTTGTCTTAGTACGGTTCTTAAAGAGTCAGAGAAAGAAGATTTGGCATCTACCTCAATTTGGTTTAAACCTGGTATACGGATTTCTACGGGATCTTCAATGGTTGTTATATTAATTTCTGGACTATTTAAGTAATCCATAATACTATATAGTGTTGTTGTTTTACCTTCTCCTGTTGGTGCAGCAATAATGGTAATACTGTTTTTCTTTTGAATACTTTTTCTTAGGTTTTCTTCGGTTCCTGGGAAACCTAATTCAAAAATATTTTTAATATTAGCATTTTTCTTTAATAATCTTAAAACGAATTTTTCGCCATAAACATTAGGTTGAGAAGATACACGAATATTAAAATCTTCGTATAGCAAAATTCTACCATCTTGTGCTTCTTGTTTTTCTTGATGCATGTTAGAAATTGCTTTTAGTCTTCCTATAATTTGTGGTTGTTTTTCTTTTTTGATTTTAGCTGCTGTAAATAATTCACCGTCAATTCTGTATCTTACTCTAATTTGGTCTGCCATTGGTTCAATATGAATATCGCTGGCTCTTCTAGTAATTCCTGTTTTGATAATACTATCTACTAGACCAATTGCTGTATCATTATTTTCTGAAGTAACATTAAAGTCTGTTGTTACTTCTCCCTCTAATGATTTTAGAATTTTATCGATATCATTTTCAAAAGTAATATAGCTATCCATTACTAATCCTTTGTTTAGTAATAGTAATCTTACTGTGTTCATGTTTTTAGTATTTACCGTGTTAGCAAAACATACTTTTATTTTTCCTGCTGCTACTTCAAAGGGAACTACTTTATTTTTTTGTGCTACATCTAAAGAAAAATAGTCTCTTAATTTTACTTTGATTTTATCCCCTGTTAAAAGAATTCCTTTTTCTCCAATGATGTCGCCAATTTCTTCAATTAATTTATTAGGTTCACATACATCTAATTGATATAAAATATCTCCTAATTTCTTATCTGGATGTTCTTTTTGATATTGCAAAGCATTTTCAATATCTTTTTCTTTTACAATTCCTCTTTTTACTAGTTCAACTCCTAGTGGTTGTCTCTTTTTTACGTCCATTTGTTTCCCTTCCTTTCTTTTGTTTCTTAAGTTTATTATACTATAAAAATTTCTGCTTTTGTTGCTTTTGACTAAATTACATAAATTTACTAATTTTTTAAAGTGTAATCTATTGTTTTTTCTTCTGTATCTTTCATTTGTATGGTTACACCGATTACATCTTTTCCATTTTTAATTTTATATTCAAATCTACATTTTTCCACTTCATTGCATATTTTTACTTTATTTCGATAAATACCTCTATTTTCTGGTACATAGGTATATTGCACGCCATCATCAAATACCACATAATTTTCTTTGTATTCTAATATTTGTATGCCTTTACGATTGCTTTCTTCGGTAAAGAAATTGGTAAATCTTGTGTATTCTATCATAGGGTCAATTTGATTAGAAGATGATTTTGTATTTTTAAAGAAAAATGTACTTACTAATGATACAACTCCTATTACAATTGTCATAACAATAATATAAACCGTTAATGAAATAAGAGTGACACCTTTTTCTGATTTCATATTATATCTCCTTTGTTACTATTGTACTAAGTTCTATTTTCTGTTCTTTTGCTTTGAACATGTATTGAATTTGTACCGTTACCTTTTTTACTAGACCTCTTGTCTTTTCTGAATTTATGTCTGCATAATCTTCTACTTTTATGGTTTTATAAAATCCTTGTTTTGCCATTTCTTGTTTTTCTATTGTTTTACTTTCTAATTCCTCAAAATTACTATTTTTTAAAGTTTCAATTTCTTCCACTGCTAGATGTGTTGCTTCTGATTGCAATTCGATTTCTCTTGTCTTACTATTCATTCCATAAGAAAGAAAAGCAATAATAGATACAAATAAGAATAGTACTACGACTGCTACTGCTATATCAATTCCTGTATATCCTTTTTCACTTTTCCAATTCATACTTTTAAACTCCTTTATAATTGGTCACAAACAACACAAATGCTAACATTAAAACATTAAAAATTCCTAAGAAAAATCCAATACTTAATTTGTCTCCTATCATTTCTTCTGTTTTTTTGTTTCTTCTTTTTCTTGCTTTTATTTTTCCCATTAGCATATAAAAGAAAATGGCTAATAGGGTAAAAATAGTAGCATTTGCTGTAATATATTCACCGGTAAAAATTACCATGGTGATAATCATTAATAACATTCCTGTTACATAACTGTTTTTGGCATATTTCTTTAAGGTTATTGTGTCTAACGCTAAAACAATTATGTACAATATTAAATATATACCATATCTATATATATTAGCTTGTTCTACTATGCATAGATATACCATATACATAATAGATATTACAATTCCATAAACAGATACTAATTTGTCTATTTTTCTATTTTCTTTATCTATCCCTGCAATTAATATAATAAAGGTTAAGTATAAGACGATAAAGCTGAATTCTGCAATTGTTGTAGCACTTAAGGTGTCAAAATTGAATTGCATTAAATACGCTATTCCAACAAATAGTATGCCAGAAAGTAGCTCTAAAATTAGATATCTTGGTCTGATTTTATGTTTGCAATATCTGCATTTTCCTCCTAATAATAGATAACTGATAATAGGAAATAAGTCTAAAAGACCTAATTTGTGGTTACAATTAGGACAGTATGAATGGGTATGTACGATATCTTGTCTTTTTGGAATGCGATAAACCGCTAAGGTGTAAAAGCTTCCAAATAGAGTTCCTATGATAAATATTAGGATATAAAATGCTAGGTTCATGTTTTTTCCTTTTTCCTTATTTTTAATTTTAGCCATACACACGTTGTGTGCGTATGGCTATGTTTGTTATTTTAATTATTCAATTGTACTTGCTTCAGTTACTGCTAGAATTTTTCCATTTTCGTCAAATGATACTACATATTCTTTGTATTGAATATGACCGTCAGCATCTGTAACTGATGGAGCTTTAGTTGGAGCGTGTACATCTTGATCAGTTAATCCAGTATCTTTTTGAATTACTGCCATAACAGTAGCTGCATCAATTGTATTATACAATTTAGAAGTATCAACAGCACCATTTGTACCTATTTCACCTTTATAAGTAGGATCGTATTTATTTGCTAAAATTGTTCCTACAGCAGTTGTTACAACTTCACGAGCTTCTGCTTCATTTGTTGATGTTTTAGCACCACTAGCTTTTGTTAATAAACCATTTTGACCTGTTAACATAGCAATTGATACCCCTGCTAAAATTAATAAAACAATGATTGTAATTACTAAAGCAATTAAAGTAATACCTTTTTGATTTTTCATCATGTTTCTCTTCCTCCTTTTCTTTTGATTTATAAAAAATTTATTTGATTTATATGAATAAACATCATATAACGTTAAAAACTTGGGTTATTTTGTACCTTTATTTTGGAAAAATTGTCCTCCAGAAGTGTTTCCTTCATTTTGAGTTCCATTATTTTGAGAACCATTGTTGGACGTTCCTGCATTATTATTAGTACTAGTTCCATTTTCACCTGTTGTAGTATTGCTTGCTGCAGCTTCAAAAGATGAGAATGGGTTTGCTTTTCCTGGCTTATAATCTTGTATTCTTTTGTAATTATTTAAGTCATTTGAATCTACTTCATAAGTCATAATAATTTGCTCTTCATCAACTGTTTCACTTGCTAACTCTTCTTTTACATTATCTGGTGTCTTATAAGACACTGGATTTGGCACTGTTTTTGCCATAGGAATATATTCATATAATAAAATTCCTAGTAATAAGATAATAGCTAAGCATAACAATAATGAGATAATTAATTCTTTTATCACTTTTTTAGCCATTGTTTCCTTACTCCTTTTACTTTTTTACTGTGCTACATTCGTACTGTTTGTTGCGTTCGTAGAGTTGGTTGTATTGGTTGTGCTGGCACTATTAGTAGTATTAGTGCTATTGGTTGTATTAGTTGTGTTTGTTGTATCTGTCTCATTTGTCACAACGCCTACACTCGGATCACTTGTTTGTGATACTTCTTTAATTGGTATCTCTTTACATACAAAACTTCCTTGTAGTAGTTCTCCATCTGGTATCATTTTAAATTCTTCAATCTTAAATCCTAATGTACTATCATTTTCAATATCAGATATAAAGTCGGTAATAGAGATATAACTTCCTGTTACAGTAAATCTTAGGTTGTATGTTTCACTTGTATTTCCTTGTACAATGTCAATTCTTACAACTGCCCCTTCGCTTGTTGCGTAATTTCCTAATTTTACCCATAAAGCTTCTACTTCATATCTTTCAATTTGTCCAGCATTTTGAACATCACCTTCTGTGCTTATTACTGTCATGTCTTCATATTCTTTTTTGGTTTGTTCTAATTTCTTACTACTATCTTGCACGGTGCTTACTGCTTGTCTATAGTCTTTTTCTGCTAGTTTACTAGCTTCTTGTATGGTATTATCTAATTGTTCATTTCTCTCACGTATTCCTAAATAACTAAGAACTTCAATACCACTTACTTCAAATCCCTTTATGGCTATAAAAGCAGTTAGTGCTACTAATAGTATGATTAAAATTAGCATTAATAATTTTTTCATGGTAAATCTCCTTCTATTTTAATACTAACTACCCTATTGTCTTTTTGTCCTGCTGTTGAAATAACATCTGTTAAAATAACATCTGTTTTCAATTTAGCTACAAAATATCCTAATTGTTCATATTTGTTAGATTTTGCATTAATAACAATATGTCTATCAGCTGTATTTTCAATGGATGTTAATTCTACATTTTCTGGTATAACTGACATGATTTGATTTAACAAATTAGGAATGGAGTTTCTGGTTCTATTTCTGTCGGTTATTCTATCATTGGCTTCTTCTAAATTTTTAATCATATTAGCATATTCATTGATTTTGCTGTTAATTTTTTCATTGTCTGTATTGGCTAATGCGATTTGACTTCTAGTAGAAGAAATTGATTCTTTTGCTTCTTCTTCTTTTTTATTCATTTGATTTGCTAGTAAAGCAGATAGTCCTCCATAGATTACTACTAATAATAACAATCCAATAATAATTCTAAGTAGTCCTGTTTCTGTTTTATCAAATGGTTGTCCTAAATCCCATGTGAACATTCCACCTAGGTTTTTCTTTTCTTTTTCTGTTCTTTCTGGATTAACTTCTATTTTTAACCAGTCTGGAATTTTATCGGCAAAGCTTTGTGCTTTAAAGTTCATTCCTCCAATTCCTTCGCCAATCCCCATCATTCCTAAAGAAATAGCAGAGTTTACTTCAATATAATCTTTAATGCTGATATCCCCTAATGTTTCTTGGATAAAATATGGTTTTAAGATTTCGCAATCTACATTTCCAAGGTATTCTTCAAAGTATAAATCGATATTGTTGATAGATGCCGCTGTTCCTGTTAGATATACTTTTTTTACTTTATCGCCATATTGTGCAACTATTTCTCTTACTTTGCTTGCAATGGTATATAAGGTTGGCATGATGTCTTCTAAGTAAGCAGATTGTTCTGCTTGCAATTCTTTTCCTTCTGATGTATATATGGTTGTGTTTTTACAAATTTCGTATGATTTTGAATAAGAATTTTCTTTTAAGTTAATTCTTGTTAAGAAATCTCTACTTCCTTCTTCCATTTTGTCAACGCTATAAATTTGTGCATCTAATATAGTAGTTATGGTTGTACTTTCTTCTATATTAACAACAATTGCACTTTCGTTTTTGTCAATTCCAATTAAGCTTGGGATTGACATAGAAATTGGTGATATATTAGACAATTTATAACCGTCTATTGCTTGCATTTGTTTGTTTAATTCTATTTTATTGTCTGCTACATGAATAACTCTTATTTTTTCTTTTTCTTCTTGATTTCCAACAATGGCATATCTTGTTTCAAATACATTTGGGTTATAACCTTTGTCAGCACAAAAAGACTCAAATTCTGTTTTGATAGCTTTCTGTAAGTCGCTTTTGGTTAACAAAGCAAACATATTAAAATAGTTGTACATTTCTTCTGACAAGTTTATACTAATTGGTGTTTTTTGACTGTAAGTTTCTTGGATTACTTGTTCAATTGCATCCCCTATTTTATCATAGAACTTAATTCCAAAGGCCTCTACTTTTATTTTGTCACGGTCTTTTGAAACTTTTGCATATTTAATTATATGTTCTTCAATATATAGCCCTAGGCAACTTGAATTAGCCATTGTTTTCTCCTTTTTTTATTGATATATTTTTATTTTTTACTTTTTTTGAAAATCCATACATGAATATTTTACACATTTCTTCAAATATATTTATATTTTATCTTTATTTGCCAAAAAGTCAATACATTTAATACACTTGTCATAAAAACGTAATATTTTTGTAACACTACTTTGTTTTTATATTTTCCTTAATTTACAGATAAAAAATCCATCTGTCTTTTCGTTTTGATATACTTTTACATACTTCTCTTTTTCGACAAATTTTTCAAAAAATTCTTTCTTAATATAATTAGTTTTTTCTATTTCAAAATTTTTATTATTTTTTAAAAATTCTTCTATTATATTTTCATTTTCTTCTTTAAAAATACTACAAGTCGAATAAACTAATTCTCCTCCTGTCTTTAAATATTTTGAACAAGTTTCTAATATTTCTTTTTGTATTTTTGTAATTTCTTTTATATCCTCTGGTTTTCTTTGCCATTTAATATCTGGTTTTCTTTTCAAAACACCAATTCCTAAACATGGCACATCTAGCAAAATTTTATCAAATTTTTCTTTATATTTTTCTTCGTATTGCGTAGCATCTTTCGTTTGTGTTCGTATGATAGTAATTCCTAATCTTTGTGCTGTTTTATCTACTAATTTTACTCTGTGTTCATGTAAATCCCAAGCAACTATTTCACCTTGGTTTTTCATCAATTCCGCCATATAAGTTGTCTTTCCTCCTGGGCTGCTACATGCATCTAATACGCTTTCTCCTGGTTTAGGATTTAACACGCTAGGAATTAAACCTGCTGCTTCGTCTTGAATGGTAAACATTCCTTCTTGAAAAGCTTGTCTATTTTCTATATTTTTAGCACCTTCTAACAAAAGAAAATCTTCCAATTCTGCTTCTTCTACTTTTATCTTTTCTTTTTCTTCCAATTCTTGTTTTAATGACTTTGCATCTGTCTTTAACGTATTTACGCGAATACAAAATTTAGGTTTTAAATTAGAAGCCTGACAAATCTGTTCTACTTTATCGATTGTATTTTCTTTTCGTAATTCTTCTACTATCCATATAGGCATCGAAGTTGTTTTAGAAATTCTTTCCACTTCATCCTCAATCTTTGCCAAATCTTCTAAGTCATTTCTATCCACTTTTCGCAAAATCGCATTCACAAAATTACTACTAGCCTTATGTCCGTAACGTTTTGCTAGCTTAACCCCTTCGTTCACAGCAGCTGACTTTGGCACTTTATCCAAAAACAAAATCTGATACACACTCATTCTTAAAACATTCAAAATCCAAGGCGAAATCTTCTTCATTCTCACCTTTGAATACTTTTTAATCACCTCATCAATAGTCAATCTCCAAGAAATCGTTCCATAAACAATCTCCGAAATAAATCCAACATCTTTTGGCGTTAACTCTTGTTTTTCTTTTCTAGCCTTTTTCAAAGCATCATCTAACGCAATATTTGAATATGCTTCATTTTTATCCACTTCATATAAAATCTTTAACGCAATTTCTCTTACTTTATCCATTTTTCTCTCCTTTATGTCGTTTGGGGACGTTTCTTTTCCGACATTTATGTCGGATTGGGGACAGTTCTTCAAATTCTTTTTTCATTATATATTTTTTCTAAAAAATTTTCTACCTATTTTGCATATTTTTCTATTTTTCGGAAAAACTATGCATAAAAGAATTTTGGAGGTTAATTATGGATATTCAAAAACATTTAATGATTACTGGCAATTCAACTGTTTCTTGGAAAGATGCTATTGTAAAAGCAATTGCAGAAGCTTCTAAAACAATTGATTATTTGTCAGAAGTAAAAATTTTAGAACAACGTGCTAGTATTGATGGTGACAAAATTGTCGAATATTTTGTTGACTTAGATATTAGTTTTACACTTGATTTAAATAGAAAAAAGAATTAATAAAGGAGGTATGTATGAGTACAAACCCATTAGAAACCAAACAAACTTATCAAGATTATGTAGATAAAAAATCTCCCAACTCTCCTATTTTAAAAAATTGCTTTAATGCTTTTTGGGTTGGTGGACTTATTTGCACCATTGGACAGATTATACTTAATATATGTAAAGAAAGAGGTTTTGATACCCAAACTTCTGGTACAATTGTTTCCATTTTATTAATTGGTATTTCTGCTTTTTTAACTGGTCTTAATTTGTTTAATAAAATTGGAAAATTTGCAGGTGCTGGTTCTCTAGTTCCTATTACAGGATTTGCTAATTCAATTGTATCTCCTGCTATGGAGTATAAATCAGAAGGTTATGTTATGGGAGTTGGCGGAAAAATGTTTACCGTTGCAGGTCCTGTTCTAGTCTTTGGCATTTCTGCTTCTATTTTAGTTGGAATTGTATTTTTAATATTTAATACACAAAGTATGACTTTAGTGTAAATTTTGCCAAGAGGGACGGTCCTTTTTGGCAATTTAAGGAGATGATATTTTGGAAAAGTTAGGAAAACAAACTATAAAATTTAATACCCCTCCTACTATTTTGGATTGTGCTTCTATTGTTGGTCCCAAAGAAGCGCAAGGACCTTTAGCTAAGTATTTTGATCAAACATTAGAAGATGAATTTTGGGGTGAAAAAACTTGGGAAAAAGCAGAAAGTAAAATTATAAAAGAAACCGTAAATACTGTTATTTCTAAATCTGGTGTTCCTGCCAGTGAAATTGACTGTATGTTTGCAGGTGATTTGTTAAATCAATGTATTTCTTCTAGTTTTGGTTTACGTGAATTAAGCATTCCTTTTTTCGGTGTATTTGGCGCTTGTTCTACTTTTGTCGAATCTATGTGTTTAGGTTCTATTGCCATTGAAAGTTTCGCCAATAATGTTTTATGTGCTACTTCTAGTCATTTTTGTAGTGCTGAAAAACAATTTCGATTTCCTTTAGAATTAGGAAATCAAAGACCACCAACTAGCCAATGGACAGTTACTGGCTCTGGCGCAACTATTTTATCGAAAACTGGCCAAGGTCCTTATATTACCCATATTACACCTGGGAAAATTGTAGATATGGGAATTAAGGATGCCAATAATATGGGAGCAGCTATGGCTCCTGCCTTTGCTGATACTTTAATTACACATTTCCTAGATACCGGAAGAAATCCAAGCTATTATGATGCCATTATTAGTGGAGATTTAGGTCATGTTGGTAAAGAAATTGCGATTGATATTGCCAAATCACAGGGTTATAATATCAAATCAAATTATAATGATTGTGGTGTTTTAATTTTTGATAAAAATGCACAGGATACACACTCTGGCGGTAGTGGTTGTGCTTGTTGTGGTACTGTATTTTCTGGTTATTTATTTCAACAATTAAAAGAAAAAAAGATGAAAAAAATATTATTAATTGCAACAGGTGCTTTAACCAATTCAACAACTTCACAACAAGGTGAGTCAATCCCTGGTATTGCTCATGCAATTAGTATCGAAGTTTAAAAATTGCCAAAAAGGTCCGTCCCTGTTGGCACTGTTGGCAATTTGGAAAGGATGAAATTTTATGAATATTAATTGGGCAAATGTTTTTGATTGGATGATGTTATTAAAATGTTTTGTAACAGGTGGTATTATTTGTATTATTGGTCAGATTTTGATTGATAAAACAAAACTTACACCTGCTAAGATTTTAGTCATTTTCGTGACAGCTGGTGCTATTCTTGGTGGTTTAGGAATTTATCAATACATTGTAGATTTTGCAGGTGCTGGCGCTACCGTTCCTCTTACTGGTTTTGGCTATAACTTGGCAAAGGGTGCCATTGAAGCTGTTCAGCAAACTGGTTTAGTTGGTGCTTTTACTGGTGGTGTTAAGGCTGCTGCTGGTGGCATTGCTGCTGCCGTGTTCTTTGGTTACTTGGCATCTTTGATTTCAAAACCTAAAATGAAAAAACAATAATGATATAGGAAGAACCGTAAATGCATATCGCATTTACGGTTCTTTCTTAACCTATCAAACGGCCTTCGAAGCTATAATAGCTTTCTTTTCCGTTCTTTTTGTTGGTCTTTTTAAGGACTGCTCCGCTTCCGACAAATACAACTTCCAATTTGTTGTTGGTATCGGTTTCAATGAGATTTCCTGCCTCATCATAAAGGCTCTCTTTATCATCATCGATTACCTTAACAAAAAGTTCGCCTGCCACAACAGAGTACTTTACTACTGCCGACTGTGGTGCTTTGCAAATTTTCGAGCATTGTGTAATGCTGAAAATTGTGATTTCTCCCTGATTAATGCACTGTGCAACCTGGTGTTTTCCAAAATCAATCCCGTTGATGATTTGGTATTCCTTTTTCATGGTTACACTTTCATTTTTCTTGTTATCGGTTCTGGCCTTTGAAATGGAAATCGTTACCTGATTTCTGTTGATAGCTATCCGTCTGTAACCATCCATTGTTTCTATTTTGTTTGTCATTTTGCCAATCCTCCTTTTTCTAAAGAAACCTTTTAGGCTGTTATCTTTCCTATTTTACCACATTATGTTAATTTTGCAATAGTAAAATCGTTTTTTTCTATAAAATAAAAAACCCTATTTTTAGGGTTCCTTACTTTATTTATGCTTTTTTAGCTACTTCTGCAATTTCTGTAAATGCTTTTGGGTCTGTTACAGCAATTTCTGCTAACATTTTTCTATTGATGGTAACATTAGCTTTTTTAAGTCCTGCAATCATTTTGCTGTATGTTGTTCCATTCATTCTTGCTGCAGCATTAATTCTTGCTATCCATAATTTTCTAAAGTTACTTTTTTTATCTTTTCTTCCTACATAAGCATATGCTAAAGATTTCATAACTGCTTGGTTTGCGTTTCTAAATCTGTAGCTTTTTGCTCCATAGTATCCTTTTGCTTGTTTTAATATTTTTTTATGTCTTGCTCTTGTTGTTCTTGCTGTTTTTACTCTTGCCATTTATTTTCACCTTCCTTTTTCTATTTGTCAATTTTAGTTACCATATGGTAATAGTTTTTTGATTGTTTCTACACATGTTTTATCAGCATAACCGTTTTGAACTTTTCCTGATTTCTTTTGTCTTCTTGTTTTGTTTGCTAATAAGTGTCTTCTGTTTGCTTTTGTTCTTTTTACTTTTCCTGTAGCTGTTAATGAATATCTTTTTTTAGCAGCTTTATTTGTTTTTAATTTTGGCATAATGATAACTCCTTTCGTTTATTACTTTTATATTGCACAGATAATTCTATTTATCTGCTTTTTTAGCTAAAATGGTAAACATATTTCTACCTTCTAACTTTGGTGCTTTTTCAACAGTTGCCACATCTTCTAAAGCCTCTATGAATTTGTTTAAAACAATTTCTCCTGCTTTGGCATTGTTAACTTCTCTTCCTCTAAATCGAACTGTTATTTTTACTTTGTTTCCTTCTGTTAAAA
>CANEEJ010000053.1 GCA_947426525.1 uncultured Clostridium sp.
ATCTACAGCAGCAGACATGATGCCACCTGCATAACCAGCGCCTTCTCCACAAGGATAAATACCATTAATATTAGAAATTAGATTGTTATTTCTAATGATTTTTACAGGAGAAGAACTACGAGTTTCAAGACCTGTTAAAATACTATCAGGGTGAGCGAAACCATGAAGTTTGGTATCAAAATAAGAAATACCTTGTTTTAGAGTATCTGCCACAAAATCTGGTAGTATTTTATTTAAATTAGTTAGTGTAAATCCGAGGTTGATAAGAAGGTGTTACCTCACCTAGATACTCGGATTTTTTGTCTTTTATAAAATCTTCTACTCTTTGGACTGGTGCATAATAATTAGAACCACCAAGAAGAAATGCCTTTTCTTCCAAATCTTTTTGAAAATAGATACCAGCTAAAGGAGAAGTACTTTTAAAATCTTCAGGTGTTACATTAACTAAAAGAGCAGAATTGGCATTTTTTCCATTACGTAAGAAATAGCTCATACCATTGGTTACAATGGTATTGTTATCGCTTGAAGAAGCCATAACAACACCACCAGGACACATACAAAAAGTATAACAAGAACGTCCATTATCAGCATGATAGGCTAATTTATATTCTGCTGGTGGTAAATTCAATTTTGTAATAGTACCATATTGTGCCTGATTAATCCATTCTTGCAAATGTTCAATACGAACGCCAACAGAGAAGTTTTTGGCTTCCATAGCAATACCTTTTTCATAAAGCTTTTCAAAAGTATCTCTTGAGCTATGACCAATTGCTAAAATAACATGGTTCGTAGGAATAACTTTTTTGGTTTGTTCACAAATAGTATGTACACTAACAAGATGATGATTGATTATTTCAAAATCAATTGCTTTTGTATTAAAAAGAAAGGTTCCACCTTTTTCTATGATATAATTTCGCATATTTTGGATAATAGAAATCAAATTATCAGTACCAATATGAGGCTTAGAAAGGTATAAAATTTCTTTTGGAGCGCCAAAGTGGACAAATTCTTCTAAGACTTTTTTACAAAATGGACTATTAATACCAGTAGTTAGTTTTCCATCTGAAAAAGTACCAGCACCACCTTCTCCAAATTGTACATTAGAAGAGGTATCAAGTTTTCCTGTTTTTCTAAAAATAGCAACGCTTTCTTGTCTTTTTTCAACAGGCTCTCCTTGCTCAATGAGGATTGGTTTAATGCCATTTTGAACTAAAGTAAGAGCGGAAAAAAGCCCAGCAGGTCCAGCTCCAATGATTACAGGACGATTTTTAAAAGTGGTTTTTGGTTCAATAGAAGGGATTGCAAGCTCTTTTACTTTTTCCAGTTTACGATATTTTTTTTCGTCTTTTACTTGAAGGTCAATAGAATAAGTATAATGAACATCTTCCTTTTTTCTAGCATCGATAGATTTTCGACTAATTTGCCATTGTATAATATCTTCTTTTTTTATGTGAGCTTTTTGAATAGCTATTTCGAATATTTCATATTCTGTTAAATCTTTTCTAATTTTAATATTATTAATTCGTAACATGTTTTTCTCCTATTATAAGATATTAATATTATATCACAAAAAAAAGAATTTTAGAATTTTTGTGATATATAAATACTAAAATGTATAAAATTCTTGCATTATAATAAAAGTTATAATATAAATTAAAGTGCTATAACAAACGTAACATAATTTCAAAAGATGAGGAGAAAAGGGGAGAAAAACTATGAAAAAATCATTAAAAATTAACAGCAAAGGTATTACGCTAATTGCATTGGTAATTACAATTATAGTGTTATTAATTTTAGCTGGAATTAGCATTAGTACATTAACAGGGCAAAATGGATTACTAACAAAAGCATCATCTGCTAAACTAAAAAGTGAAAAAGCTGATATGGAAGAAAAAATAAAATTAGCAGTAATGACATCAAGGATGGGAGAAGATGGAACGCAAATTAATAAAAAAATATTAGAAGAGGAACTAAAAAGGTATGGCTTTAAAGATGAGGAAATTGAAAAAAGTGAAAATGGAAATTTACCATGGCTAGTAAAACGTAATGGATTTATTTTTCAAATAACAGAAGATGGAAAAGTAAAAGAAATAAATGGAATAGCTTTAGATAGTACAGTTTTAAAAATATTGTCAGGAGAAAATAAAACAGTAACAGTAACAAGAATCGGTAATTTAGAAGGAAATATAACATGGAGTACATCAGATGCAACCATAGCAACTGTAGAAAATGGAAAAGTAACAGCGGTAGGAGCGAGTGGAACAGCAATCATAACGGCAAAAGTGGAAGGAACCGAATATGAGGCAACATGTACGGTACAAATTGTAGCAAAAGTAACAGCTATAAATATCGACAATATTGTAATGAAAAATGACGAAACTAAGTTTATAGAAGTAGGAACAACGCCTGCAGAAAATGTGGAAGAATTAACCTACACTATTACAACAGAAAATAGTGATTTAATAACAATAGATGAAGAAAATAGAACAATAACAGCAGGAAGCAAAAGTGGAACAGCAACTGTAACGATAACAGCAACAGCTAGTGATGGAAGAACTTTTACAAAAGAAATAAAAATAACAGTAGGAGATCAAAAAGCAAAAGATGTATTGACTACAGATGAAACAGCGACAGAAGAAGCAAAGAAAAGTCCATATGTATTATATAATAATATATTATGTAGAGTATTATATAATGATGGATCAGTTAATAGCTCGAATGACTATACGCATGGTTTGCAAATTTTTGCAGACAATAGTATTGGAGAAGTTACTTTAGGTTCTACTGACTCAAAAGTAAAAGCAAGTGAAAGTACAATAAGATATAATAGTCCATCGTCTTCGAACCGTAACTCGTTTTCTAATGAGGCTGTTCTTTCAATGGCTTCTTATAATAATATAAAGAGAACTTTAAATGGATATGCCCAAGAAAAAATTTTAGCAGATGGACCAGTATCTAATGCTAGAAGCATTGGATGTCAGTCATGGGAAGCGGATCCAGAAGCAACAGGAGCTAATTGGTATACTGCTACAGGTGCTAATGTATCAACGAAGCTGGATGACTTTCCTGCCACTCATAGTGCATACAAAATAAAGAAACCATATGCATTGACGCCAGGTTCTGTTGCAGATTTATCTAAAATTTTTGAATTAGGATTAAATTACAATAGAACAGAAAGCTGGATAGGTTCAAGATGTTCAAACGTGCAAGGTGCTCGTGGTGAGTTTGGTGTAGCAACTATACCAACCACTAAAAATCCAACTTCAGCTACATTTAACAAACTTGTTACCGTTGCTTATTACAATACCAGTGGAATTGGTGATTGGTGGCAAATCGATGGTTCAAATGTAACGAAAGGTTTCCGCCCAGTCTTCTTAGTAAAAGAAGATGCAAAAATAACAGGTGGAGATGGAACACATGACAATCCATATACATTAGGAATGTAAGAAATAAATGAATTAGTAAATACCTCTTAAGTAAAAAAATAAGGGGTATTTTTCATTTATTATTAATAAATAGCATATAAATAAAATTTATGCTATAATAATTAGGAAAAGGAAGGGGAGAAAATGGAGGAAACATGGACAAATAGAACAGAGTTATTAATTGGAAAAGAAGGAATCAAAAAATTAAAACGAGCAAAGGTAATTGTTTATGGAATTGGTGGCGTTGGTTCTTTTGTAGTAGAAGGGCTAGTAAGAAGTGGAATTGGTCATATTGTTTTAGTAGATCAAGATGTAATTTCCATTAGTAATTTAAACAGACAAATTCATGCTAGTCATAAAGCCATTGGGAGAGAAAAAACAGAAGTTATGAAAGAGCGAATTTTGGATATTAATCCAGAATTAGTAGTAGAGACTTATAACGCACAAGAAATAGAGAAGGAAGAAGAATTAATTAATGGTACGTTTTCGTATGTAATTGATGCAGTTGATACTGTAAAAACAAAATTAAAAATAATAGAAAAGGCAAAGATAGAAAAAGTTTCTGTTATATCTTGTATGGGTACAGGAAATAAATTAGATCCAACAAGGCTAGAAATAGCAGATATTCAAAAGACTTCAGTCTGTCCACTAGCTAGAGTTATGAGAAAAGAGCTAAAGAAAAGGAAGATACAAAAAGTAAAAGTATTATATTCAAAAGAAGAGCCTATTTCCGTAAAAGAAGCAGGCGTGCCAGGAAGTATATCTTTTGTTCCGTCAACTGCAGGGCTTATTATAGCAGGTGAAGTAATAAAAGATATCATAAATAAAGGAGAATAATTTTGAAGAAAAAATATAGAATTTTATTTGGAATATTATTGGTATTATTTATCTTTTTATTTTTAAGTGTCAAAACAGGAATAGCTCAAGCTATTGATAATGAAATATATAAATTTATGCAAAATTATCAAAGAGAAGAGATAACCCATCTATTAAAAATAATTACTAATTTAGGAGGAACAGTTGGACTTTTTAGCATTGCCTTGATTACGATACTGATTTTATTTTTTTGCCAAAAAAGAAAATATGGAATAGCAATTGCTTTGAATTTAATGATAAGTTCAATCACCTATTTTATATTAAAAAATATTATTCAAAGGCCAAGACCGCCTATTCATGAAAGGCTAATAGAAGAAACAGCTTACAGTTTTCCATCTGGTCATTCAACTAATAATATGGCATTCTATGCATTAGCTATTTGTTTGGTTTATCAAAATGTAAAAAATAAAAAGTTACGCAATGGAATTTGCATGATATTAGGATGCATTCCAATTTTAATAGGATTTAGTAGGTTTTATTTAAGAGTTCACTATATTAGTGATGTAATTGCAGGATTTTGCGTGGGATTGATGTGTGTTATTGTATTTATGTCATATGGCTACCAAAAAATAAAATGAAGATTTTATTAATTTAAGTAGAACTCTTTTCATTTCCACATAACTATTATATAATGTGGATAATCAAAATAAATGGGGAAGCATATGGGAAAAAAGATAATAAATTATGGTATAAAAATATTTTGGATATTTGTAATAGGAAGTGTATTTGGATTTTTTGCAGAAATGTTATATGCTTTAGTCTATACAAGAGCCTTAGAAATAAGACAAGGATTGATTTATGGACCATTTATACAAATCTATGGAATGGGAGCAGTGGCCTATTATATATTAATTTCTAATATACAAGAACCAAAAAAAGCATTTATTTCTGGAATGATAATGGGAGGAGCTTTAGAATATTTATGCTCTTTTTTTCAAGAAATATTTTTTGGTACGATTTCTTGGGACTATTCTCATTTGTTTATGAACTTAAATGGTAGAACTTCGTTGTTATATTGTGTGTACTGGGGAATTATTGCCATTGTATATTTGAAATTAATTTATCCAACTTTTCAAAAAATGGAGCCAATCATAGATAAAATAAGTGTAAGAATTTTTACGGTTTTCTTTATGTTATTTATGATTTTTGATATTACGATATCTTGTATGGCTGGTAATCGTCAACAAGAAAGACGAAATAATCTTCCAGCCGATGGTCCAGTAGACGAATTTTTAGATCGAGCTTATCCAGATGAGTTGTTAGATCGAATTTATAATAATAAAAAGGATGTTTAAAAAACATTCTTGCTAAAAGTTTACAATTGTGATAAAATAGAAACATAATTATGTAACTAAAAACAGTGATTTTCAAGAAGCAGAAAGGAGATACTACTATGGCATTGAAATTTTTGGGAAGAGGTTCTGGATTTGCAGACAAGCATACATCCGCCTATTTTTCAACTGTAAACAAAGAGATGGTCATAATTGATTGTCCTGTTTCAGCTTTTCAGCGGCTGAAACACATGGAGTTGTCTGGTTATGAAAAATTTTATGTTTTGATAACTCACACACATGGAGACCACATTGGTGGACTTGGTTTATTTATTCAATATGCTTATTTTGTATTAAATAAACGAGTTACTGTGGTGGCTCCTTCTCTAACTGTTGCAGAAGACATTTTTACCATTCTTAGGATTGAAGGAAATCAAGGAGCATGGTATCAAATTGTAACAGTAGCAAGTATAAAAAATAAGGAATGGTTCTGGAAAGCCATCCCAACAAAGCATTCACCTGAGTTGGAAGGGAAATGCTTTGGCTATCATTTAACAGTGGATGGTACTAATGTGGTTTATACTGGAGATACATCTACCATAGTTCCTTTTTTATCATCTTTAAAAAGAGGAGCAATCTTGTATGTAGATACTTCGGTATATTATGGACAAATTCATTTGAAGCTGGAAGATGGCTTAAAGTACTTTAAAATACTCAATCAAAAAGGAATTAAAGTTTATTTGATGCATTTAGATGACGTCGAAGAAGCTAAAAAAATGGTTGAGCAGTATCCAGATATTGAAGTGGTAGAACTTGCATAAAAACTAAGGCAGGCTGTTTTAAAACAGTCTGTCTTGTTTTAACTAGAAAAAATAAGCAAGAAAAAATTAAAGTTCTAACCCCCTATCATAAAGAATACAATTAAACAAAAGTATTCGAGATGGGGGTTTGCTGTATGAAATGTATATCAATCGAAGAACGTGCCATTCAACTAGCACAATATATAATAGATTCAAAAGATACGGTAAGAGGAACCGCAAAAAAATTTGGAATTAGTAAAAGTACAGTACACAAAGATGTATCAGAAAGACTAAAGAAAATCAATCCAAGATTAGCAAAAGAAGTCAGACTAATTTTAGACGAAAATAAAGCAGAAAGACATTTACGAGGAGGGATGGCAACAAAATTAAAATATAGTCATTTAAAAGAAGAAGGAGCAAATGAGGACATTTCCTAATTGCTCCTTCTCAGTTAAAAAAAATAATTAAGCATTATAATTTCTTTGTTGTTTTCTAGCTTTTCTACAAGTTGCACATCTTACTGGTTGATTTTCAAAACCTTTTTCAGCATAAAATGCTTGTTCACCAGCAGAAAAAGTAAATTCACTACCACAATCTTTGCAAGTAAGTGTAATATCTTCGTAATTGTTTTCCATTATAAAATCCTCCTTCATCATAGATTTGAATCAACTTTTTACTAACCAATCTACAAAAAAGAAGGGAAATAGTCTAAAATAAATTCATATATAGTCTTAAAAAACTATGTGTTTAGTATAACACATTTTCTAAATAAAAGCAAGGGATTAAGGGACGCCCTTCAAAATCCCTCTTTTTGGGATTTTGGGGACATACCTTAAAAGATTTCGACAAAAATTGTCTTCTCATCTTTCTTTTAGTCACTAATTGACAAGAAAAGACATAGAATATAATAGCCAAAAAATAGAGGTGATAAAATTGAGAAAGATAAAAAAGGGAGATATTGTTGCAAGAAAATCTTATGGAAAAGATATAATATTTGTTGTAAAGAATATTATAACTACGGAAAAAGAAAAAATAGCCATTTTAAAAGGAATGGTAGAAAGAATAGAAGCAGACAGTAAGATAGATGACTTAGAAATTGTTGATAAGCAAATTATAAATGAAAGATTAGAAACGTTACATCATAAAATGAACAACAAAATTATACAAAATAAAGAAAGTAGAGGTGAAAGTGAATATAAAATAGGAATAGTAACACCCAATTATAAAAATAAAGAAAAAATGATAACAGGTAAAATTTTGCACTTAGATGGCGATAAAAAATATAGCCAAAAATCATATGCATACTATAAAAAATTAGGGTTAAATGCTATTGTTAGAAATATACCAGAATATAAGCAGCCTAGAGTAGTCTATCCACTACTACAAATGTATCATCCAGATATTTTAGTAGTAACTGGACATGACGGAATGCTAAAAAGAGGGACAGATTATCATAATATTTACAATTATAGAAATTCAAGATATTTTATTCAAACAGTCAAAGAAGCAAGAAAATATGATAAAGAAACCAATAGCCATTTGGTTATTTTTGCCGGAGCTTGCCAAAGCTATTTTGAAGCTATTATTTCAGCAGGAGCGAATTTCGCATCATCTCCTGCCAGAATTTTAATTGATTTCTTAGATCCATTAGTAATTGCTGAAAAAATAGCATTTACCGAAAACTATAAATACATTACTATCGATGATATAGCAAGAGAACTAAGAGATGGAAAAAAAGGAGTAAATGGAATTGGAGCAAATGGTAAAATGATTGTAGAACCATGATTTTGGGTGATTTTGGGGACGGAGGAAAAAATCATGATGCCTTTTGAGATTTATTTATAGTTAAATATAACCCAACTTAATAATTTTGTAACACAAATGTAATACAAGTGTAAAACAAGCCAAGCAAACTGGTGCAATCCTTGAAAATAAAGGGATACAGTCAAACGACGAATGGTCTTATTTTTTGACATATTATGCAAAAAATGCTATAATCAAGCCATCTTAAGGGAGAAGGTGATTACATGATATGTCGTACAGATATTGCAAATCTAAAAACAGACATCATCGAAAAAGTGGGTCAAAAGATAATCGTGAAAGGTTCTTTAGGAAGAAGTAAAGCCTTTGAAAAGGAAGCTACAATAGAAAAAGCATATCCTAATATTTTTGTTGTAAAATATGAGGAAAATGATAGAAATGTTACTTATAGTTATACAGATGTATTAACCAGAACAGTTGAAGTTGAAGTGTTTGATGGAGACTCTTATTCACCATTAATACCACCAGCAATAGAAACGAAAAGGAAAAAAACATCACTATAAATGAAACAAAGAAAAGCCAATATAGAAATAGTCTATATTGGCTTTTTTGCTACTTAATTTTAACCTGTCCCAAATTACGACAAACAGAAAATAGTCATAAATTTGTCTGTCCTTCCATATACATGTTATAAAGAAATAAAAAGGAGGGAAACAAATGGTATTAGAAACTGTGAATGAAAATTTATGTGTAAATAAATTAATAGCAAGTAAAAAGGATATCATTATGGTAGAGGGGGATATGATAATACCAGATTCGAAGCCAGATATTTTGAATACAATTTGTACAAGTGGGGTAGTATGTGTTTATAAAAAAGAGGTACTAGATGACAAAGTTAGAATGGATGGAAATATTAATACTTGTATTATGTATTTAGCAGATGATACACAAGATAAAGTAAGGGGAATTAATACAAGTTTAGATTTTTCAGAGATAATACAAGTACCAAATGCAAAAGAGGGAATGGATGCCGTTATAAAAGCTAAACTAAAATCGATTGAGTGCAAGGTGATTAATGGAAGAAAAATAGGAATAAAGGCAACATTAGAAATTGATATTAAGATGTATGCGAAAGAAGATGTAGAAATTGTAAATCATATTGAAAATGCAGAAGGAATACAAATGCTAAAAGAAGATTTAAGGGTAAACTCATTAGTAGGGATGGGCGAGAACAAAATTTATACAAAGGATAATATTTCGATTGATAGTATTGACAATTTAGCTGAGATATTGAAGACAGATATTGCTATTGTAGATAGAGATGTAAAAATAAGTTATAATAAAATATTAGCAAAAGCAGAGGCTCGTGTAAAAATTATGTATTTAACAGAAGACAATCGAGTGAATTCAATAGAGGCTAAAATACCAATTGTTGGTTTTATTGATATTCCTAATGTAACAGAAGAGAATATTTGTGATTTAGATTATGAAATTAAAAATATGATAATTAAACCAAATGCAGTAGAAGAACATTCGATTTATATTGAATTAGAGATGGGAGTAATAGCTTTTTGCTATGAAGAAAAGCAAATTAATTTAATTCAAGATTTATATAGTCCTTGTGAAAACTTAGAATTTAATAAAAAGAAGATAACAACTATTACGAATAAACAAACGAGAAAAGAGATGAAACAAATAAGAGAAAAAATACAATTAGAAGGACTTGAAAATAAGAATATAATTGATGTAGATGTATGTCCAACCATTGAAAAACAAGAAAATAGTAGTAGTCGAATCGTGTATACAGGAAATCTAGAAATTAATTTTGTGCTATCCAATCAAGATTTACAAATGGAAGTGCGAAACGCTAAAATACCATTTGAGTATACAGTAGATGGGGTAGAAGATGCAGAAAATGTGAATAGTAGATTGGAAATGGAAGTGGCAAATCAAGATTTCCTTGTGCAAGAGGGGGGAATGATTAGCAGTAATGTAGACTTAGTCATGAATAATGATATGTATCGAAATACCAATATGAATATTATGAATGAAATTCAAACCAATGGGGAAAGAGAAGCGGAAGACTACAGCTTGATTTTATACATTGTAAAAAAAGGAGATACCTTATGGCAAATAGCTAAAAAATATGGCAGTACAATAGAAGATATTGTAAGAACCAATGGAATAGAAGATGCTGATAAAATTAACATGGGACAGAAATTATTTATTCCTCGTTATGTAAAAACAGGAATTACTTATGCATAAGATTTATTCTAGACCACGAATTCGAATTCCTAAGTTTGTAATTCAATCAAGAAAAAGAATGCAAAATGAAAAGGCAAGAAAAATAACTACAATGTTAGTCATTTTAATGATAGCTTTTGCAACCGTAAAACTAATATTAGACGCAGTATTACCAATATTTGATACCTTATGTGAAAATCGAGCTAAATCGATTGCTACTATTATTTCGAATGAACAGGCCACCAATGTTATGAGGCAACATACCTACGATGAGCTTTTTACCATAGAAAAAGACAATAGTGGAAATATAAGTATGATAAAATCAAATGTTATTCCTATCAATGAAATTATTTCAGATGTTGCTAACAAAATCCAAGAGGAAATCAATCAACGAGGAAGAGAAAACATAGAGATAGCTCTTCGGTAGTTTCACAGGTTTTAAAATGTTAGCAGGAAGAGGACCTGGTATCAAAATAAGAATATCTTCTATCGGTGATGTAGAAACAGACTTAAGGAGCGAATTTACAGCACAAGGAATTAATCAAACCTTACATCGTGTCTATTTACAAGTAAAATGTAATGTTAACATTTTAACACCTTTTGATAATATTACTCGAGATATTACCAATCAAGTTTTATTAATGGAAAATGTAATTGTGGGTAATATTCCCAATACGTACTATAATTTAGAAGGAATAAACGGAAGTAGTGATGCGTTAGAAGTAATTGAATAAGTTGAAATTTTTTCAAAAAAGTGTTATAATATAAATAGTTTTATAAAAACAGAGTAGGAGAAAGAGAGGATTATAATTATGATGATTTCTTTGATTGGTTTTTGTGTATGTTTCGTTAGTTTTTGGTTGTTAGCATTTTTCTTAGGGAAAGAGCTACAGAAGAATGGGGAGAAATGTAGCCTGCGGAATATTCTATTTATAATGGGAATGATTTTTATCTTCCTTTTAGCAATAGGGTGTGTCAAAGCCTTACTGCAGGCAATAGAGCAGTTTATACAGCAAATATTCTAAAATCACGAAGAGAGCCTCGGTTGAGGCTTTTTTTCGTGTGTGTAACATAAAAAGCAGGAAAAAGTTGCTAAATTATGTCTTAATACCCGACATTTTTTTGAGAAAATAGAAAATTGCAAAAAAATACCTTCTTTGGTAAAATATTGAT